>JBKHCL010000137.1:0-7356 GCA_046541875.1 Phycisphaerae bacterium
GCCGCCCTGGATTCCTGACACCTCCGGCAGCGCTACGCCCCGACGATCTGCTCCCAGGGAATCACCCCGGCTCGCTGCGACCAGTCCGTGTAGAGATTCGCGAGCTGCTCGACCTTGCCGTCATCGCGGGCGGCGAGGTCGTTGAGTTCGGTGCGGTCCTCGTGCATGTCGTAGAGTTCCCAGCAGCGTTTCTCCCACTGGCTGACGAGCTTCCACCGCCCCACGCGAACGGCGCGGTTGCCTTCGTGCTCCCAGAAGATCGGTTGGTTCCGCTGCCAGCCCTCTCCCTGCAGCAATCGCCCGAAGCTCTCGCCCTCGATGGGCTGCACGTCGCGCCCCCGGTACTGCGAGGGGTGCTGGGCCCCGGCCAGGTCCAGCACGGTCGCGACGATATCGATGATGTGTGTCGGGGCGTGCTCGATTCGGCCCGGATCGCTGAGACCCGCCGGCCAATGCAGGATGAACGGCGTGGAGATTCCCCCCTCGTGGACCCAGTGCTTGTGCAGGCGAAACGGCGTGTTGGACACGTTGGACCACTGCACGTCGTAGCTCATGAACGTCTCCGGCCCGCCGGGCTCGAGCCCGGGCACATTGCCCACCTTGACCGGTCTGCCATCCAGCGTTTCGGGGAGCTCGGCCTTCTTTCGGCCGTCTTCTTTGAGAAACTCCGCCGATCCGCCATTGTCCGAGAGGAACATCACCACGGTGTTGTCCGCGACGCCCTCTCGATCGAGGGTATCCAACAGCCGACCGATCCCACGGTCCACACACTGGACCATGCCGGCGTAGGTGGCCATCCGGGCGTCTTCCCAGTCGGTGTGCCGGGCCTGGGTCCAAGGCGGAGCGTTTTCATCGCGCGGTGAGATGTCCCATCGATCGCTGAGAATGCCCAGCCCCTTGAGTTCCTCGTGACGGGCGGTTCGGGTAGCGTCCCATCCCCGGCGGTAGTTTCCGCGGTGGCGTTCCTTGTCTTCCTCGTGTGCGTGCAAAGGCCAATGCGGGGCGTTGTAGCAGACATGGGCGAAGAACGGTTTCCCGTCGGCGACGGAGCGTTCGATCATGCCGGCCATCTCGTCGGTGTAGTTGTCGGTGGTGTAGAACCCGTCGGGAACGTCGATGATGCGGTCGTTGCGAAACAGCGGATTCGGGTAAAAATAGCTCCCGCCGCCGGGCAGGCCGAACCACTCGTCGAACCCGCGATCCACCGGCAGCGGATGGTCGTCGCGTCCGAGCGGCCAGGGGCCATCGGGCACGCGAGGCCAATGGCCCCCGGCGTGCCACTTGCCGGTCATGAGCGTGCGATAGCCCGCGTCGCGCAGAAGCTCGGGCATGGTGACGGTGTCCCGGCGCAGGTAGCCTTGGTACGCCGGCCCGATTCCGTGATCCCGCACCATGTGCCCCACGCCGGCCTGGTGGGGGTACAGCCCGGTCATGAGGCTCGCCCGCGTCGGGCAGCAACGGGCGCAGTTGTACATCTGCGAGAAGCGCACACCGCGTCCGGCGAGCCGATCGAGGTTGGGCGTGGGAATCTCGCTGCCGTAGCAGCCGATGTCCGAGAAGCCCATGTCATCGCAGAGGATCAGCAGGAAGTTGGGACGATCGGAGTGCGTGGCAGAGCCGGCAGTTGCGTCTTGCGGAGCGGCGGTCATGTGTCTATCCTTCTTCTCGTGGGTGCGTTGGTCGCCTCAATGGACCGGTGCCCCCGAGCATAGCAGACCAAGAACCCGTGTCCAGTTCGGACCGGCGAAACGGGAGAAACGCATGACGACGATCTACGTAATCCTGACGATCGTCATTCTGGCGGGTGTGGCGGTGTACCTGCTCTACAGCCAGTTGATCGCCTCTCGCATCGACTGCCAGGAGGCCTGGAACCAACTGACGGCCCGGCTGAAGCTGCGCTACGACGTGCTGCCCAACATCGTAGACCTCATGCGATCGTCGGCAGCGCACGAAACCGCCCTGCTGGAGCAGGTCGAGCAGGCCCGTAACGCCGCCATTCTCGCCAAGGGCGTCGAGCCTCGCCAGGAGGCAGAGGACAATCTCACCTACCAGACACGACGCCTGATGAAGACCGCCCGGAAATACCCCGCCATCTCAAACAGCTCGGACTTCGGACGGCTGGCCGAGGAGCTCACCACCGCCGAGAACCAGATCGCCTACGCCACGCAGGAATACAACGAGACCGTCGACGACTACAACCAACAGCGCGAAAAACTTCCCCATCGGCTCGTGGCCAAGCTGATGAAATTCCACCCGATGCAGAACTTCCGGATCGACGACCCGTCGCAGAAAATCGGCGCGGTGTAACCGCCGAGATCCGCGCGGATTTCCGGGTTACGCCAGTGTGGAGATGTACAGCCCCATCGGGGCCTCGGGCTTGGGGGCCTGGTTGCCCTGGTAGGCATTGACGGCCGACCGCGAGCGGGCCTGAACGACGCCGTTGCGGCGACGGACAATCGCGCGGGTGCTCTTGGAAGTGGGCGTCGAGGCGGCAGACCACTGGCCCAACGCACAGCGGGCGCGTCTCAGGGCGTCGTCGGCAACCTGCTTGGGGTTGATCGGTCGCGGTATGGGAAGATGCTTCTTCATCCCGGGCCTACTTTCTCTCGCAAGCCTCGTGTGGCCTGCTTCATGGTATTCAACGTCCCTGCCGTGAGGCAAGGCTCCTCCGGATCGAGCAGCCGGCTCTCTTGCGGCGTCCCGGACCCTCTGCGGGCCCGTCTGCTCCAATCCCTCCACACTCAATGCTACCCGATATCGCCCAGCCGACAAGGGGCAAAATGGGGGTTTTCCCCCATCGGTCCCGGGATTGTACCTGTCGCACAACCCCTTTTCGGATATGATGCTACATGGATACCCCTACGCCGAACACGCCGCTTTTCCACAGCTTATCCACATTCCCGCACCCAAGCGCATGCCCACAGTCCGTCTGACGCGGCGTGACAGCCCCGCCGCAGCGCTGCTATGATGGGCCAGGCGAGCGGAGTTTTTCACGACAAGGAGATACCATGAAGCGAACACTCGGACGCAGCGGGATGGAAGTATCAGCCCTGGGATTGGGTTGCTGGGCCATCGGCGGCCCCTACGCCAGCCCGGACGGCAAGCCGTGCGGCTGGAGCTACGTGGACGACGAGGAGTCCATCCGGGCCATTCACGCGGGGCTGGATGCGGGGGTGACCTTGTTCGACACGGCGGCCTGTTACGGCTGCGGGCACAGCGAGGAAGTACTCGGGCGGGCGCTGAAGGGACGGCGCGACAAGGTCGTGATCGCCACAAAGTTCTGGCACCGCTTTGACGAGAAGCGCAAAGTCACCGCCGGTTCGCTGGACGACCCCAGCCAGATCGCCCAGAGCGTCGAAGACTCTCTCCGGCGGCTGGACACCGACGTGATCGATCTGCTGCAGTTCCACCAGGGCAACTTCCCCGCCGACCAGGCAGCCCCCATTCGCAATGCCTGCGAAGAGCTCGCCCAGCAGGGCAAGATCCGCTGGTACGGCTGGAGTACGGACGACCCGGACCGCCTGGCCGTCTTCGCCGCCGGCGATCACTGCACCGCCGTCCAGCAACGTTTGAGCATCATGTACGGCAATCTCGACACGCTCGCGCTGGCCGAGAAGGAGAACCTCGCCAGCCTCAACCGCGGCCCGCTCATCAAGGGGCTGCTCACCGGCAAGTTCGACCGCGACAGCAGCTTCCCCGACGACGACGTCCGCCAGCCCTGGTGGGATCTCAAAAGCGGCCAGGAAGGCGAGTGGCTCGAAGCATTCGGCAAGATCCGCGAGGTGCTCACCGCCGACGGACGCACCGCCGCCCAGGGCGCCATCGGTTGGCTGTGGGCCAAGAGCGATGTGACCATACCCATTCCCGGCTTTAAGACGGTTGACCAGGTGCGCGAAAACGCAGCGGCGATGGAGTACGGGCCGCTCAGCGACGACCAGATGCGGCAGATCGACGAGATTCTGGGCGCCAAGAAGTAGCTGCACGCAGCCCATTGCGCTGCAACCGAATGAAAGGCGAGACGGCTGTCGCAGGCGGACCTACAGCGAACCCTTGGTTGAGGGGATTTCGCCTTTCCGGGCTGGGTCGATGGACTTCGCCTGCCGCAGCGCCTGGGCCAGGGCCTTGAAGATGGCCTCGGCAATGTGGTGGTCGTTCACGCCGTAGGGCACGTTCACGTGCAGGTTCATGCCCGCCTCGCGGGTGAGGGCCTGGAGGAACTCCTCGATCAGCTGCGTGTCGAACGTGCCGATCTTGTGCGTGCAGAAACGCACGTTGAACACCATGCTCGCTCGGCCGGAAAGATCCAGCGCGACGTTGGCGAGCGTCTCATCCATCGGAACCGACGCACTGCCATAGCGCGCAATGCCCGTCTTGTCGCCCAGTGCTTCGCGAATCGCCTGGCCGAGGCAGATCGCGACGTCCTCGGCAGTGTGATGATCGTCCACCTCCAGATCGCCGCCGGCGGTAACGGTCAGGTCGGTGAGGCTGTGCTTGCCGAGGTGATCGAGCATGTGGTCGAGAAAGCCGATCCCCGTCTCGGCGCGGACGCTGCCGCTTCCGTCGAGGTTCACGGTAAGTTCGATGCGGGTCTCTTTGGTCTCTCGCTGTCGTGTGGCGGTTCGTTGCATGGTGTTCCTGTTTGTGATCGGGCGATGGGCCTGTGAGATATTGTCGGGCAAAGGACGGCTGTGCGTCCAGCGTTTCTTGCCCTCAAGCGTTGAGCGTGGATGAGAAGGCCGTGCCACGAATGGGAGGCGAGCTGGGAGGCCTGTCCGGCGAGTTGGCGTGGGAAATCACAAAATCCTGCGAATTCCGGCAAACTCGCGGGTTTTCCTGTTCCGAGTAGAATCAAGACAGGGTAACGTGCGGCCAACGGTTCGTCAGGACGGGTGGGTCTCGCGGAGACATGCCCTGACGGGCGAAAGGTTCCAGGTAGAATGTCCATCATGGCCAGTTGGAGGGAGAAATCATACGAGGTCCTTCCCGCACTGAGCGTGCGCGGCGATCTGCTGCGCAGCTACCTGCGAACCGTGACGGCTGCCTGGATGTTCGGAATCATCTGGATGACCATCATCCAGGGCTCGCGGATGAACCAGTTCGGGCGGATGCTGGGGTTTTCCGACTGGCACTTCGGGCTGCTCGGGGCGATCCCCTTCATCGCGCGATTCGGTCAACTTCTGGCGGCCACCCTGATCGAACGCACCGGCCTGCGGAAACACCAGTTCCTCAACTGCGCCACGGTCCATCGTTTCCTGTGGGTGCTCGTGGCGCTGGTCCCGGCGATTTCCTTCATTCCCGGCGTCCCGCCCCTGCCCGCGACGTGGGCGGTCTGGCTGGTGCTGGGATTGCTGCTGCTGAGCTTTTTGAGCGAATCGCTGGCTGCCCCCGCCTGGCAGATGTGGATGGGCGCAATGATCCCCCGCCGCATCCGCGGGCGGTACTTCTCCAACCGACAGCGTTGGAGCGAGACCATCCGCATTCCGGTTGTCATCGGTCTGGCGATTCTCATCGACGCCGTCACGGTTCGCGGCCCGGACGGCTCGATCGAGATGACCGCCCAAGCCCAGCCGACACTGATGTACACCCTTTCGATCCTCTTCGCCATTGGCGGGGTGTTCGGCATGATCGACATCCTGCTGTTCCGCAAGATGCGCGAGGTATTCCCCTCGACCAAGAGCGAACTGCGACGCCCCGCTATCGATATCCGCGTGCCCCGCGTGCACGGCCGATCCTTCCGTCGACTCCAGACCGGCGTGAAGTTCATCGGCGTCGCCGGCGATCAGCTCCTGCTGGACCCGCTGCGCGACCGCATCTTCCGGCGGACCGTGTTCGTGATGGCCGTCGTGACATTCGCCATCCCCGTCTCGGGCCCGTTCTTCTACCGGTATCTGCTGGAGGGGCTGCGCTTCAGCGTGCTGGGTACCGACATGCTGTTCCTGGTGGTCGGACCCATCGCCGGGGTCATCGCCGCCAAGTACTGGGGACGTCTGCTGGACCGCCATGGCCGACGCCCGGTGCTGCTGCTGGGGATGATCTTCGCCTGCTTTTCCGTGCTGCCGTATTTCTTCGCCATGCCCGCCACGCCCACGCCGCATTTCGTGGTCGACGCGCTCAATGCCCTCTGGAGCGGCGGGAATGCGTTGATCGGGCGATCGGCGAATCCGCTCATGGGCTACGATGCTCCGGTGGGCGCGTGGATGATCATGTCCTGTTCGATGATCCTCGGCGGAACCGGCTGGACCGGCGTGATGCTCGCCCAGAACAACATCGTCCTGGGGTTCTCCGACGGGCAGGGACGCAGCAAGTACATCGCCGCCTACACCGTGTTCGTCAGCATCGGCGGGGCGGCCGGTGGCGTGGCCGGCGGGTTGGCGGCATGGCTGTTCGGCGAGTTCGCGCACGACCGGGCTCCGATCGACCTGGGGTATTTCGTTTTCACCAACTGGCACGCGACGTTCGTGCTCTCGTGGATGGCCCGCGTGGGCGGGGCCCTTCTGCTGGTGACCATGCCCGACCCCGGGGCCGGCACCTTCCGAAACATGATGCGACACGTCGGAACGAACATCGCCCGGACGCTCCGCCTTGGAAACAAAATGGCCGCGTAACCGCAAAGGCAATTCGACAAACCCAAGACAATCTGCCGCAGGGCATTCCTCGCGGCACGATTCAGGCTCCCGGTGGGCAAAGACCTTCGCGTGGGGGTGGAGATTTCGCTACCATCTCCGGTATGACTCATCCGCACGAGACCGAGACGAAGCTGAAGGTGGATTCGCACCAGGCCGTTCGCGCCGCCCTGGAATCGATGGGCACCGCGCCCGGGCCGACCTTCCTGCAGACAGACACCTACTACGACCGTGAGGGAAGGCAGTTGTTCCACGCCGGTTGCGGCCTGCGGCTGCGGACGTTCAAGTGGCTCGATGGGCCCGGCCAAGGGGAAGATCGCCGGCCCTTGCTGACGTTCAAAGGTCCGGTCGACCCCGACAGTAGAATCAAACGACGCCGGGAGATCCAGACGTACTGCGAATCGAGCGAGGCGATGGCCGGCATCCTGGAAGCCCTCGACGTTCAACCGGTGATGGTCATCCAGAAGCGTCGCACCTCGTGGGCCGTCGGCGAATGTCAGGTCGAACTGGACGAACTGCCCAACCTCGGAACGTTCGTGGAAATCGAAGGTCCGGGCGAGTCGGCCGTCGAAGAACTCGCCGAAAAGCTCGGCCTGGGCGACGTCCCGCACATCGAGAAATCCTACCTGCAACTCGCCCACGACAACTGCCGCCGGCACGACGGCCCGTGCGAGGAGTTCACCTTCGAGAACTGCCACGGCTGTGACAACGCCCGAACCAACGAACACGACGC
>JBKHCL010000138.1:0-7304 GCA_046541875.1 Phycisphaerae bacterium
GATTCCCGAGCCGGCCACGATGAGCCTGTTGGCGATCGGTGGCCTGGGGGCTCTGCTCCGACGTCGACGCCGATAAGCAGAGAACAGCAGTCTGACGCACCTTGACGTAAACCCGCCTCGCCGGACCTGCCCGGTCCGGCGAGGCGGTTCTTAACGCGGACAGAGCTTTTGGTGTCTTATCACTGAGGAACGGGCACAGCCACGGTGGACTGGGTGTGAGAGTTTCGCCCGGAAGAGCCCGACCAAGGAGTATAGCCGATGTATGCAGTTACCCGCAGTCGAACATGGTCGACCATGTTTCTTGTCGTCGGCGCAGGCTTGATCGCAATCAACGCCCCCTTGGCCGTGGGGCAGGTCGTTACCAAGACGGTAAAGACCGCCGACGGGACCGAACTGCCCGCCAACTGGCCGGAGGTGGTCGCCGGCGAACATCCGTTTGGCCACGCCGAGTTCCGCCCGTCGCCGGATCGGCCGTTGGGCTATCGAGGCTGTCAGAACGGCTGGTTCCCCGGGGCCACCCCCCCGCTGCATTTCGGGGACGGCACGGCCGCCCAGAAGGAAATCACCTTTCGCCAGCGGGGTCGCAAGCGGACCTCGAAGCTCTGGACGCTGACCGATGACAAGGCGAGGAACATCCGCTTTAAGACTCCCATGCCCGGCTGGTCGCTCTCTCAGCCCCTTCCGGTTCTCGGGGAAGACGGGAAGCTTCGGATTATCGTGAAGTGCCACCCCTGGATCGTCGCCTGCGTGGACGGCCAGACCGGCAAGATCCTGTGGACCGACCACCTCACCCCGTTCCATTGCATGGACCTGCCCAAGGTCGAGGCCGACAAGGCCGCCGAACTGATGACGATGTCCTGGGCCGTCGGTGACATGGTTCCCTCGCTGTTGGGCCACCGCAGTGGCGGGCTTGCGAAGCGCGGTAAGACGATCCTCAAGGAAGACGATCCCAAGCTGTACGCGCAGATCGACGCCGCCCTCAAAGCGATGGCCGATCGGTTGAAGACGCTCGAGCCGACCCTGGTTGACGATGTCACGAAACTGGCCACTTTCATTGCCAAGGGGTTGCCCGAAAAGGTTACCGACCAGATCGTCAGAGACGTCAATGGCAAGTTTCAGTTCCTCCACCGGCACATCCACAAGAAATACGGGATCACGCCCGGTGTTGCGTTCCACGGCTACTCCGGGCTGGAGATGCCCGCCCCGGTCAGCGATGGTACCCATGTGTGGGTGACGTTCGGGCAGGGGCAGGTCGCGTGCTACACGCTCGACGGCAAGCGCAAGTGGGCGAAACTCTACCAGGAACGGGGCCACAAGCTGTCGATGTACTACGCCTCGCCGACCTTGGTCGGGGGGAAACTGATCTTCTACCAGGCGCCCGAACAGAAATCGGGCCTGGTGGCTCTCGATGCCGCGACCGGCGAGGTTGCCTGGCGGACCGAAGGCGGGACCCCGTGGGCGAAGGTGTGCTTCACATCCATTCGCCCGGCCCGATTACCGCTACCCGGCGGGGACGACCTGGAGGTGGTCTTCGCTCGCTTCAAGGGCAAGTTCCGCGTCTTCCGCGTGGAGGACGGGAAGGACCTTGGGGATATTTGCAAGGACGGAGCCTACTCGGCAGGCCCGAACTTCATCGGGGATATCTTCGTGACTTCCTTCTCCACCGACGGGAGAGACCAACCCGATCCGGTCGTTCGGATTCGGGCCACGAGCAAGGACGCCGTTGCCTGCGAGCAGTTGCATGATCTGTCCAAGTTGCGCGTCGGGAGGAAGCGGGGGCTGCGAGACAGGCCCATCGCTTTCACCCCCGCCGGAGTCTTCGACGGGTGGTATGGCTCTTTCATAGACCCCGTGAAAGGCAAGTTCGTGAGCAATCTGGCCCTGCCTTACAAGGATCAGACCAAAGGCCTCACGATCAACATTGCCGGCAAATACGCGATCCTGCCGCTGAAGTGCACGGGCGTTAACTTTCCCGGTCGCGGGCGGGAAGACAACTGGGCACTGATGCGGTTTGCGGTCATCGACGTATCCGACCCGTCCAAACCGAAAGTGATCTCACGTAACAACCTCCTGGGCGGCCCGGATATGCCCCGCGACCTGAGCTTCGAGGAGCATCTTGCGGACTTTGATCTGCCCAAGCAGCACCTCCTCGGCGCGTACCGCACCATACTCGCCCATTTCGGGGCAGTCAACTGTGGCGTGATCCCTCACGGCGACATGCTGTTCATCCAGTCCACAACCCATCTGTACGGGATCGGCAAGTAGCAAGGGAGTGTCTTTCTACTCATGAACCATCCGAACATCCTCTTCATTACCTCGGATCAGCATCGTGGCGACAGCTTGGGGTGCGCTGGTCATCCGTGCGTGCGCACGCCGCATCTGGATCATCTTTTTCACGAGGGAACCTGCTTTGACAACGCCTACGTTGATTGTCCGCTGTGCATTCCGGCGCGCACGACATTGCTTAGCGGCATCCACGGGCACAACTTCGGCTGCTGCAACTGGAACCCGGGGTTCCGGGTGGATGTCGCGCGTGAACGTCTTCTCGGCGCGCAGCTCACCCAGGCAGGGTACCAGACCGAGGTGGTCGGTAAGACCCACTGGCAACTCGACCCGAGCGATCGCGCCGGCTTCGAACATGTGCAGCCGCTGGCGGCGCTCTCGCGCCAGATCCAACGCGAGACCGGGCGTCCCGGAACGAACCTGACCGGCGTGGGGCTCAATGAGCTGCACCCGGCGCTCTCGCAGTTGCCCGAACACCTGCAAAGCAACGACTGGATCGTCGACCGTTGCCTCGACTTCCTGGAGGATCGCCAGCGCGATCAGCCCTTCTTCCTATGGGCGTCGTTCCACGATCCGCACCCACCGTTCGTGACGCGCGAGCCCTATTATTCGATGTACCGAGATGCCGCGATCCCCGAGCCCGTCCTGCCGGACTGGCTCGACACCGACACTTGTCCGAAGTGGTTATACGAGCATAGCTGGACCTTCAATCCGGGACGCATGTCGCCCGAGGAGATCCGCCACGCCCGGCAGGTCTACTACGGCATGATCACCCACATCGACCACCAACTCGGGAGGCTGTTCGGTCGGCTCAGGAACGCCGGGTTGTGGGACGACACGGTGGTGGTGTACACATCAGACCACGGCGAGCAACTCGGCGACTATCACGATACGCATAAGGTGTCGTTCTACGAGGGATCGGCGCGGATCCCCATGCTGGTTCGCTTCCCCGAATCCTTCGGGTTCGAGGTCTGTCGTCATCACGACGCCCTGGTCGAACTGGCCGATTGGTATCCGACGCTGCTCGAACTCGCCGGTTGCACAGTGCCCGATGGGCTTGACGGCCGAAGCCTCCTGCCGCTGTTGGACGGCAGCGCCACATCGACGCGGGAGTTCCTGCACGGGCAGAGCGCAGAGAACCACATGTTCCGCACGCCGACCCACAAGTATCTTTACTTCCCCGACGACGGCTGCGAGCAGGTGTTTGCCATGGACGGCGATCGCCGCGACGATGTGCTTGTCGATGATGCGAAACTGCACGAGCAACTCCGCGGGATGCTGGTCGATCACCTGGTTGCTGAAGACAATCCCTGTCTCGTCAATGGCAATCTCGTGAATCGCGGGCAACTGAAGCTCGATCCCGATACATGCCGCTCAAACAATGCGCTTGGGTGGCGCGGATGAGGCGTGGTGTATGTGGCGTCATAGAGATCTGAAGTTCGGAACCCTATTGAGAAGGCCAATTGTGCCGGCCTCTCCTTCCGCCGCATACGCAGACGCCAACGGCCGGGGATTCCCGAGCGCGAGTAACCTGACAAACCCAACCAGGAGCATCCAGATGAACTTCACCGCAGAAACGGCCCGCCGGGCCTTGGCCATTCTCGTTTGCATCGCCTCACTGTCCGTCGGCCAAGATGCATGGGCGTCCGGGGCGGAGGCCGATGACGACAAGCCCACCGTCTCCCCCGAGCCCGGAATCGATATGAAAGTGGTCCATCGCATCAAGATCGTACGCGACGAGAAGTGGAACCCGTACGCCTACTGCAACCCAGCCCAACTGGACAAGGACCCGGAGTGGGAATTCGTGATGACCTGCTCGGAGCGGTTCACCCGCGCGTACGACTGGGACGGGACGCTGTTGTGGGAGCGGACCGACCCCAAAGGTGTCCGCCCGCGGAATGTCTGGCACGAAGTCGTTACGCCCACCTGGGATCTGGACGGGGACGGAATCGACGAGGTCATCACCTTCGGCCGGGTCGACGGCAAACACATGCTGCTGGCCCTGGACGGGGCCACCGGGAAGATCAAATACCAGTTCGAGCACAAGCAGCCGACGAAGGATCTCCGCGCGATCGTCTACTACCCTCGCAAGGACGACAAGCCGTACATCGCGATGGCCGGCGGCGACAACCTCAACCGCGTGCTGATCCTAGACGCGAAGCTGAACCTTGTGACCCAAGCCAAGACGCCCGACGCCACGCACCACCTGTTCTACTACGACATGAACGGCGATGGCACACACGAACTAGTCGCCGGGCGATATGTGATCGATATCAACCAGAAACGCAGGCGCGTCATCTGGGACATGCGAAAGCTCCTGCCCTCCCACGCCGACGCGCTGATGGTGGCCGACGTCATCAAGGACCAGCCCGGCCCGGAACTCTTTATCTGCGACAACAGGAGCCTCACGCTGCTGATCAACATCCCCTCGCGCAAGGTGCTCTGGTCCACCGAGGAGGTATACGACAACAATGATACGCTCATCGCCGAACTGGACGGCAAGGAGGGGTACGAACTGCTGACAAAGAGCGAGCATGGACGAGTCAATCATGCAGAGAAGAAGACGTATTTCCTCGACCCCAAAACAGGTAAGGTAACCGACCCCAATTGCACATGGCCACCGGCAGCGATGATGGCCGTCGACATCGACGGCGACCGCGACGCGACCGAACTGCTTACCTACCACGCGAATCTTCGCCGCTACCCGAAAATGAACCTGCTATTGCCGCTGGACTGGTTCCGCCGACACCGCCCGGACAGCAACGCAAAAGACTGGCATCCCTACCCGATCGTCACCGATCTGATCGGCGACAGCCGCGAGGAGATCGTCATGTGGGGCGTCGACGAGATCGTGGTCGGGCAAAACGTCGCCAAACCGCAGGTCAAGCTCGGCAAGAGCTGGAAGAACGACCGCGAGTACAATCTCCGCGTCCGCAACCGCTGCCTGAACCGCGCCAGCCAGTTTTTCGACTATCGTAAGTCGGCTCAGTGACCGTCCCAGGCTCAGGCACACGGAAAGATTCAGATCCTGTTGCACGACTTGTCTGATCGCGGAGCAACAGAGGCCCACAAGGCCGAACCCTTGTCTTCTGCAGGGTCGGCTAATACGGTACCCTCCACCATGCCAGGCAAACCCAACATCGTTCTGATCTACTGCGACGAACTCCGTGCCGACGCCCTCGGCCCCTATGCCGCCAGCGAATTCCAGCCTCGGACACCGAACGTGAACCGTCTGGCCGAAAGGGGAGTCGTTTTCGAAAACAACTTCTGCAACGCCCCGATCTGCGTGGCCTCCCGGACGAGCCTGCTGACCAGCACCTATTGCGAGCAACATGGGCTGTACGGAAACGAAGGCGTCTGGCCGGGCTTCGAACATCCCCCGGAGATGATCACCTTCCCGGAGGTGTTCGTGCAGGCCGGGTACACCACAGCCAACTTCGGGAAGTACCACGTGCCCGACTCGATCCACAAATGGGACCACTGTGACACCACCGGCGGCGGAATGAATCTCTTCGATGACTACCTCCAGCCGCACAGCCTGATCATGCCGCCCGGGCACGGAGGGCGCATCGGCGGACGCCTCGTGGAAGATGCGCCGTTCCCCGCTGAGCAACTCACCGAAAAGGCTTGTTCGTGGATCGACGCGCAGGATTCACCATGGCTGTGCCGGTTCAGCTACCTCCAGCCGCACACACCGGTCTTCCCGCCCCAGTGGGCCGTCCAACTGATTGAGGGTGACCCGGCTCTGGACGGCGAGATCGCCCCGCCGGGTGAGGGGTCGCGATTCGAGCAGCGATTTGGCGAAGTCGTCAATGCCGCCGAAATGCCCCCCGAGCAGGTGCGGCTGACACGCGTGTACTACCACGCGCTGGTGGCATGGATCGATTCGCAAGTCGGGCGTATTCTGGACTATCTGGAGCAGTCCGGAGGACTTGACGAGACGATCGTTGTCCTGGAAGCTGACCATGGGGCAGCCCTTGGCGAGTACGGCCGGTACGCCAAGCACGTCTTCGCGCCGGAGGTGCACCGAGTGCCGCGCATCATCGCCTTCCCGGAAGCCCTGAGCCGCGGCGAACGGCGGCCTGACATCTGCGAGAGCATCGATCTCGGCCCGACACTGCTGGGACTGGCGGAGTGCGACATGCCCGCCCTTGCCGCCGAGCAGTTTCAAGGCCGTGATCTGTTCTCCCAGCCGCAGCCTGAGGCAGTCTTTGCAGCGATCGGCCAAGGGCATCCGCACAGCAGGGCGTTCCCCAACGGCAATGTCGGAACCTGGCGCGACGGCGAGGGTTGGCCCCGCCGGAGTTGTCTGCGCACGCAGCGGTATCGCCTCGACCGCAACGAGCGCATTAACGACCGACCGACCCAGCCGGAGGAACGGGATGTGTTCCTCTGCGACTGGCAGCGCGACCCTCACGAACAGATCAACCTTGCCTCGGACCCGGCCCACGCCCAGATACTCGCTCGCCTGACGGCACTGCTGGATGCCCACGTGGCCGACAGCGTTGAGACCTGCGCCCCGTCGGGGCCGTCCTGAAATGGCAGCGACAGGCTGAGGCGAGTAGCGAAACAGGCGAAGCTGGCCGACGGCATTGGCTGGGGATACTGAACTTACTGGCCTCTTCCAGTCGTGTCCGCAATGGCCTCATCGCTTCGCCTTTCCTGGCAGGTTCTCCTGGATCATCCACCGTCGGTTGCAGGGACCTCGTCGGCGGCCCGTCGGGAGATCTCGCCGAACGTCGGCCGTGTGACACCGTGTGGCGCGTCGTGACGCCTGGTGGCGTCAGGAACCAGGAACCCATAAACTCTGGATCACCACCGGAGCCGACCCGCTGGGCGGAGAGAGTCTGTTTGCCGAGGTCGTCCGGTACGACAAGGCGGGCAACACACGACCGTAAGCGACGCCATAGCCGCGACTTGCGGAGCCTTGGACGCGCTGGGGGGGGGTTGACCAAGCGGAACAGAGATTTCGGGGCGATAGAGAGAGGTTCCGCGCCGAAACGGGGCGTTTGGGGGTGGGG
>JBKHCL010000041.1:0-26877 GCA_046541875.1 Phycisphaerae bacterium
AGCGAATGCATAAGCCCCGTGCCTTGCAGCACGATCACGGCCAGCATGAGCCAGATGGACGAGCGGTTCCTCACGGTGCAGTCGAGCCTTTCTCGTCAAGGGTTGAGCACACTCTTGACTCCGCAACGGCCAATAGTAAGAATGCATTCTCAATAAATCAACCCGAATTCGGGTACATTCGAGGATTCGGATCGAATCAATTGGGAATTCCTGACATTCCGACTCAAAATGCATCCATGGTCCAACGAAACACCGCCCAGAGGGCAGCCATCCTGGACGTGCTCACCAAAGCCGAAGCTCCGCTGGGCATCGAGCAGATTCTAAGCCGTGGTCAGCAGGCCGTGCCCAGCCTCAGCCAGGCGACGGTCTACCGCATCCTCAAGCAACTGCTCAAGCGGGGCGACGTCGCGACGGTCCAGTTGCCCGGCCAGACGCCACTGTACGAACTCTCCGGCAAGGGGCACCACCACTTCTTCCGCTGCCGACGATGCGAGCAGATGTACGAGGTCACCGGCTGCGAAGGGCTGGTCGATCCGTTGGTTCCGCGAGGTTTTGCGTTGGAAGACCACGACCTGTTCCTCTACGGCTTGTGCGAGGCCTGCGTGGAGGAGGGCGGTTGAGAGCGCTATCGCTCCGCGTTCAGATTGTCTGCCGTGGCGTTTACCGGACTGCAACGCCCGGGACCCGTCGCATCGACTGCACCAGCTTGGCCAGGCGCGAGCCCATCTGCACGCTCCAGAACTGGCCGGCCACGGTCAGGTCGTGTCCGTCGTCCGCCTGGGAAAGCAGCCCCGCCCGCGCCCACTGAGCCAGAACAGCGTCCAAGGCTGCCGCCAACGGGCTTCCGGGTTCCGCCCAAGCGGTCGGGACAAGATGGCCCCGCTCCAGTTCGGCGGCGATGCGGTCCACGGTGTCGCAGTGCTCGCCGAGTTGGATGGCCGAGGCGACGGGCTTGCGTCCTTCCTGGACGGCGGCCAGGTACGTGGCCAGTTCGCCGCTCTGGAAGAACCGCATCCGGCCGACCCGGCCGCCGGCTCCGCAGCCGATGGGGATGCAGTCGGCCCCGGACTTTACGAGGCTGTTGTATCGGCTGCGCTCCCGGCCGTCGCGACGCCAGTGCGGGATCGACAGCCTCTTCCAGCCGAACCTGTCCATTGTTTCGACCCCGGCGGCGAACATCGCCGCAGACTCGGCCAGGCCGGCGCGGCGAGGCAACCGGCCGACGGCGATCATCTCTTCCATCACGCTGTCCGGCACAGACTTAAGGCGGTAGAGATCCACGCCGTGGATGCTCGTTTCCTCGTGGAGACGACGTAGATCTTCCTGCCACGTCTCCATCGACTGGCCGGGCAGGCCGAAGATCAGGTCGATGACTACGGCGGCTGGCGTGTCGGCGAGGCGGTTCAGGAATGCGAGCGCCTCTTCCCGATTGGCCTTGCGGCCGAGGGAGCGGCGAAGCAGCGTGTCGAAGCTCTGCACGCCGACGGAGAAGCGGTTGATCCCGCCGTCGAGTGCGGCGCGGGTCAGGTCCGGGCTGTGCCCCGAGATGCGGCCTTCGAGCGTGACCTCGACATCATCGGCCAGGATGAGATTGTCGTGGATGGCGGCGAGCACGGCCGACAGGTCTTCGGGAGCGAGATCGCTGGGTGTTCCGCCGCCGAAGTAGACGGCCTCCAGCGGGGCCTGTCCCAGGGGCGTCTCCGCGAGCTGCTCGATCTCGCGGACCAGGGCGCGGGCGTACTCGCCTCCCGCTTCATCGCTCCACCGGTTCGCGTAGAAGGGGCAGAACACGCACCGGCTGCGACAGAACGGGATGTGAATGTACAGGCTGCGCGGTCGACCCGCCGTCGGTTCGGCCCGTTCAGCCTCGGCCCATGCGTTCCCGGCCTGGCCAGAGGTCAGCGTTTTACCAGCAGCGAATACGTGCACATCGTTGGTCGCCTCAAAGGCCGAAGTCAACGGGTCGCCGTCCTCGCAGGCGAGATATGGAGCAAGATCCTGCTCCGCATGATGCGCGCCCTCTCGAGTTTTTCCCTCACCGTGCCGCTCGATCATGAGGTCGGAGACGAACTCTCCGGAGATGGCGACTACTCCGCGCTCGACGGCGATGGACTCGACCTTTTGGCGGATCATCGGCCGCACGGCCGGTGGGGCCGCCTCGATCATCGACAGCGCTTCGGGCGACCAGTTCATGATGTTATCCCCGCTTTTCGGAACGCCTCCTCGGCGAAGGTCCAGTAGTCGGCCTTGTTCATCAGCGTGCGAGGGGCCTTGCGCTGGGCGATCTCCGCCGGGGTGAGTTTGAGCATGGCGTAGAACCGCTCCAGCCCGGCCTGGTCCTCAGCCGTGAGTTGGCTGAACGCCATCTGGCCTCCGAGCATGTCCGCGTGGATGAGCGCATCGCCGAGCTTTTCGAAGTACGGCTTGAGCTGAGCCAACCCGCCGTGGGCCTGGCCGCGAACGAACACCGGCGATGTCCGCATGGCCAGGGCGAACAGGGCGAGCTTGCATTGGCGAAGGGCGTCAAGGTGTCGGTCGATGTAGCCGTCGAGTTCATCCAGCAGCTTGTGGGCGTAGAGGCCCGCCCCGAGGATGACAAGGTCGGCTCCGTCCGGCGGAGGTGCATCGGCGGCCTGATGGACGGCTACGTCCACGTCGGCGAGGGCGATGCGCTCGGCGATCCATTCAGCTCCCTGTATTGTCGATCCGTACCGACTGGCGGCGATGACGATGGCGTTCATATTGTCTCCTGCATGGCAAGTGGGTTTCCGGTGGGTTCGTCCTGCCGGTCGCCGTCGATCGGCAAGCGGAGTTCGTGCGTGCAGACGCGGGCGATCAGTTCCAGGTCATGCGTGATGACCAGGGACGACAGGCCGGCGGCGCGACGCTCTTCCAACAGGTCGGCGAGGGCGTGCATCTGCGCGCCATCGAGCCCGCTGGTGGGCTCGTCGAGGATCAACAGGTCTCCCGCCCTTGCGGCCGCGCAGGCGACAACCAGCCGCTGTTTCTGCCCGCCCGAGAGCGATTGCGGGTGGCGGTCGGCGATGCCCTCCAACCCGAAGCGGCTCAACCAACCCATGGCTTCGGCACGGTTCAGTCTGTTTCCTTGACCACCGGCGGCGTGGATGACTTCTTCGATGGCCGATCGCTGGTAGAGTTGCAGTTCGCTGTTCTGCATGGCCATGCCGGTTGCGCTCAGCAGATCCCGCGGCCGGATGACCTGACCGCAGCGCCGCAACGCGCCGCGTCGAGGCTTGATCAGCCCGGCCAGGAGCTTGGCGAGAGTGGTCTTGCCGCAGCCGTTGGAGCCGGTCAGCGCGGTGACGGCGTCACGATGAATACCGATGTCGACGTCCTCGAAGAGCCTCGGCCAGCCCCGGTAGCCGAAGGTCAGTTGCTCCCAGCGAACCAGGCAGTCTGTTGCGGGTGCGTTGGACCGCCGAACGTGTCCGCAGTCCGGCCAGTCCACGGCTCGCAACCCGATCCGCATGCGGAAACCGTCGTCCTCCAGTATGGACCGGTCGCCATCGGCGACCACCCGGCCTTGATCGATGACGACCACGCGGTCCACCAGCCCGCCCAGCCAGGCCAGGCGATGATCGGCAACGACCAGCGTCACGCCCTCGGCCTTGAGGCGGGCCAGATGCCCGGCCAAGTCTGTCGATGCTCGGGGGTCGAGGTTGGCCGTCGGTTCATCGAGCGTGAGCACCCTCGGCGACAGGGTCGAGACGGCCGCCAGGGCCACCTTCTGCTTCTGCCCTTCGGAAAGCTCATAGATCGAGGCATCGCGCAGCTCGCCGAGGCCGAAGTCATGGATCGCACGCTCCGCCTTCTTCGCAACCGCGCGGGGGTCGCTTTCCCGCCATTCCAGGGCGAAGGCGATCTCGTCGGCAACGGTCAGCGCGAGGAATTGCTTCTCAGGGTCCTGGAAGAGCGTCGAGACGTTCCGCGAGATCTCGCGGAGCGACATCGAGGCCATGTCCTGCCCTGTCAACGCCACACGGCCGTCGACTTGGCCGCCGTGGACGTGCGGGATCAGTCCGTTCATCAGCCGCAGCAGCGTGGACTTGCCCCCGCCACTGGGACCGGTGACCAACAAGGCCTCGCCGGGTTCGACGCGAATGCTCACGTCGCGCAGGGCCGGTTCGGCCTGGAACGGATAGGTGTAGGTGACGCCGTCAAGGTGCAGCATGGGGCCTCCCCTCTCCGTGCCGGTCGGCCGGTTGCGCATGGCGGCCGCTGGAGTGCGAATCACCCGGATGACCGGGGGCGTCAGTCGCTGGTAGTGAGTGGTCCAACCAGATCGCCCCCGACAGGATGACCAACAGAACGGCCAGCGTCGCCAGGTTCGGCCATCGCAGGATTCCCTTGCCCCTGGCGTGGGCGGGGCGACCGTAGCCGACACCTTTCAGCTCGGCCGCGACCGCCAGTTCGTCTGACAGATGCAGGCATCGGAAGACGACCGGCAGCAACCACAGACGCGGCCGCAATAGACTCCAGCCCCCGTAGCCGCGCAGTCGCAGGCAATCGCGCATCTGTCGCAGGTCGTGGATGAACCCCGGAATGAAGCGGATCGTCACCGCCAGGGGCAGGTACAGCGCTCGCGGGAAGCGGAGTCCCTTCATGAGCGACAGGACATCCCGCAGGCGCATCGACAACGCCAGGGGCATGACCGCGTGGACCATCGCCAGCATACGGAGGAATGGCACGAGCAACTGCTCCGGCCCGCTGGCCCGCATCATCGGCAACGCCGCCTGGAGGATGTAGAAGAAGCCCACACTCAGGCCCGCCAGAACGAGCAGTGCGCCATAGCAGATCAACTGCACCCGCCACCGCCGCAGCGCGCCCATGTAGGCCGCTCCGACGAGGCCGAGCAGGCCCAGTGCCGCCGGATGCGACAGCGCCAGCACCGCCACGGACGCGGCCAGCGCAATCAACAGGCGTACGCGCACATCCAGCCGAGCCGGGCTGACGCTCGGCAGTTCCGCGCCATCCGCGGCGCTGGACTGTTGTGCTTCGAGAACGGTCATTGCCGAATCACCCCCGCCAGGCGCAGCTCACGGACGAACCGCCAGCCCACCCACAGGCCGCCAAGGCAGCCCAGGTACGCCACGACCACGATGCCGGCGGCCATCAGGAACATGCTCGCGCTTTCCCGCATAGCCAGGTAGCCCACGCCGAGAGAGACGCCTCGCGTCAACAGGTCGCACAGACCAACCGCCAGCAGAATGCGGACCGTTGTTTTGTATCCGCCCACGAGTGCGAACAGGCCGTCCACTGCCAGCGCCGCCAGCAGCGTGCCCGGCAAGGTCATCAGCCCGCTGCCCATCAGCAGCAGTGACAGAAGGCCGTAGATCACCACGTAGAGGCTCAGCGTGCCGCTCCTGGGCGACTTGTGCAGAAGCACGACCAGCAGCGCCGTGGCTGCGGCATTGCGCAGCATCAGCGCCAGCGGGTTCATTCCGCCGCCGGCCAGCGCGATCGCCAAGCCCACCACGCGGATCAGCGCGGCGAACACGCCGATGGCGACCAGCTCGGACGTGGCCCAGTGCGGCCGCGCCCGGCTTGGCACGCCGAAGCCGTCAGGCGAAGGCGGCCCGGGAAGCGCCGGCTGGTCTTCGACCGGCGCTTCCCGTGACATGGACGCACTCGTCGTCATCCGTTGCGTTTCCGCCGCGAGATCAGGCCGAGCGCACCGCAGGCCAGCAGGCCCATCGTCGCCGGCTCGGGAACGCTGGTGATGACCGGGGCCAGACCCGCCGTCGTCTCCGATGAGTGCAGGCGCGGCATCAACCCGCCCGGCGAAGCCAACACCAGGCCGTCGTTGTCGCCGCCGATCCACCCGTTAACGATGTCCGTCACGTCCAGGTAGACCAGACCCTCGCCGGTCATGGATACCGAGTCCGTGGCGATATCCGCGATGCTGTCGCGGAACGTGCCGGCGTTGTCGGCGTTGATGCCCGCCACGTCGGCCGAGACGGCGAAGACGCCCACGTTGCCCGTGCCCATCGCCGGATAAGTCATGCCATCCTGCAGTGCCATGACGTCGAGTTGAAGGTATGCTTCCGTGACCTCCTCCGTGGGCAAGTCAGGGTCGTCGAACTTGCAGAAGGCATAGCCGAAGGTCTGCATCTCCTCTGACGGCGGGGAGTCGGGGTTGCCGGGCAGCAGGTAGCTGTTGGTGGTGTTGACCACCATGCCGCCCATGGCGACGTACCCGTCGTAGGTGCAGTCCGCGATGACGTCGGCCGAGGCTGTCCCCGCCGAAACCAGGGCGACCATCAGGGCGGCCGCGAGGCCCATGAACTTGCTTTGCATCCGATTGCGAATCATCATTTGTCGTATCCTTTCCGCGCTCTGTAACGCGTGTTGGTTGCTGAGCTGGCTGTCCTCCTCACGCGGGTAGGATGGCTGGCCGATTCGTACATTCGAGGGATTCCTCTCTTCGATCCTCTGCTTACATTCGTTCTCCTTTCCGTCTGCCCTATGGGCTGCCCAATCGATGTTGCAGCAGTGCGGGTGCTGCCGCTGATGCGAGGGCCAACACGACCCACAGCGAGCCCATCGCCACCGAACCGGCGCTGGGCGATTGCGTCGCCCCCGCATTGATCCGCTTTCCGAAGGTCTGGTCGCACATCGCCAGCTTGTCCTCGACGGGCATCCGGGCGACCCGCTGCTTCGCTTCATCGCGAATGGCCTCTGGCACATCGCTGAAGTCGAATACGCCCATGACCTTCCGCTCGTGGCACAGGCGCATCGCCGTTACGCGAACGCACAGGTCATCCACTTCCTCGTTCGCCACAGCCGTCTCGGCACGCCAGGCGGGGAGGTAGCTGGCCCACCCAAACATCGCAAGACCGAGCCCGGCCACGACAAAAACCACGGCCAGACGTTCCGCCAGGCAGGACCACCGGAACGCCAGCGGCACCAGTCCCACGGCCAGCCCCGCAGGCAAGGCCAGGGCGCTGAAGCCCCAGCCGAGCGACTTCGACAGCCAGCCCATGCTGACCCCGGCCAGTGCGGCCATGCCGCATGCCGACGCCAGAAAGATGAACCATCGCTTGTGGGTTTCGTCGATCATTGCCGGGCCTCAGCGAGTGTAGGGTGGACCCCAGAAGGCCGGGTCCTCCGCGGCCGTCGGGAGCGAAAGGTTCGGGTAGAAGGTCGTCGCGCCGCTCATCATCGCACCGCCCGGCCATTGCGAAGGCGGCAGCGGGTCCACCGGCTTGCCTTGCACCATGGCGCTGTGGCCGTCGGCGAAGTACACCGACATCTTTCCGTTGTGGTAGAAGCCGCTGGTCGCCCGGTGGTGAAAGCGCGTGCGGGCGTCGCTGGCGGACGCGCCGACATCGGCGAAGTCCTGCTGGATGGCCGGGCTGTCCAGGTCGACGACCTTGCCGTAGTTGGTGGTCTCGCCGAGCATCATGCAGGATGAGGCGCTACCGGCGCGGTCGATGCTGGAGTTGCCGCCGAACAGCCCGATACCGAGCTTGCGCCCGCCGCCCATGGCGAAGTCCGTCTCGGCCCCGTTGACCATGTAGGAGGTGACCTCCATCCCGCCGGTCATGTAAGGCCGAGGGTACGGGTCGTCGTCGCAGGGGCAAAACAGGGCCTCGGGCATGTTGCTGCGGTCGCGTGACCAGGCATCGTCCGGCTGGCTGCCGCCCAGGTGCGGCAGGATGGCGTCGATCCAGGCCTCCGACCCGGGCAGGCGGCCGTTGTTTTCACCCGCGTACATCTGGATCGCCATGCCGACCGCCCGCTGGTTGGTCAGGCACTTGACCTCCCTGGCCAGTCCCTTCGCGCGGCTCAGCGAGGGCAGCAGGATGCTCGTCAACAGCCCGATGATGGCGATCACCACGAGCAGTTCGATCAGCGTAAAGCCTCGGCGTATTCTTATGTTCTTGCCAGTCCGGCAGGTCATTGCTGCATGTCCTTCAGTCTGCCCATACATGAAAGAAGGGAGCGTCGAGCGGTCGTTCGCTCGCACACTCCCTGGCTGGCTTGAAGCTGGCTGGGTTGGGCTGCTTGGGCTATTGGTCGTTACTTGTTCAGGATCAGCTTTCCGTTCTTCGTCAGGCGAAGGCGGTACACCTCGCCGTCATGGTGAATCTGCACCTCGTTGCGCTCGGCGAAGAGGTCGCTGGACTCGATGACGCCTTGCCGAGCGAGCCGTGCCTCTCGCGGGTCCGGGTTGCGGTTTGTCTCGTCTCTGGTGTCCATCATGCTCTCATACCGCCAGAGCCAGGGACGGCTCGTTGCTCGGGTCCAGTTCTTCGCTGTGCGATCCGCGCGGTTCGGCAGCCGCGTCGCCTTGTCGCTGTCGCATCCGGATATACCGCTCGCACTGCTGGAGTCGGCCGTAACCGAGCATCGTGCCGAGGATGAAGTCCTCCTCCGGCGTATAGTCGCTCAGGCTGGCCTTGCCGATGGCCCGCACGACAGCCACGCAGTCCTCGGCCCCGAAGAACACGTTGATGTTCCCGTTTGCCAACTCGTGGATGACGAACGCGACGCCTTCTTTGGCCAACTTGGCCTCGACACATGCCCGCCGGCTGCCCGGCAGCGTGTGCAGCACCAGGCTTCGCAGGCCCTTGCGGTACTCGTACAGATGATGCAGGAACACCTTCACTCGACTACTCCTTGCGGGCCTCGCCGTCGCCCGGGCAACTGCTCAAGTCGCCGCAACCGCGGCACCCCGCGCATCCGCTCTTGCCCGAGGCGCTGCGGTATAGGCCGTAACCCACTCCGCCGGCGGCGAGAACGACAATTCCTATGGCAATGATCGTTTCCATCATTGATTCGCTTCCTATGTCACCAACGAGCCGATCTGATACACAGCTACTGTCACAATCCATGCCAACACTGTCAGCCCGCCGAGTTGGAACAGGGCCCACCGCCAGGAATTGCTCTCTCGCTTCGTGATGGCGATGGTGGCCATGCACGGCGCACTGATCAGGCAGAAGAGCATGATGCAGAAGCCTTGAAGCGGCGTGTAATTCGCCTGGAGCTTGTCCCGCAACGGCTCGGATTCTTCGTCCTCTTCCTCGCCCAGCGAGTAAACGATGCCCATCTGGGCGACGAAGACCTCCTTGGCGGCGAACGCGCCGACCATGGCCGTCGAGACCTTCCAGTCGAACCCGGCCGGCCGCAGGACCGTCTCGAGCCCGTGACCGACCCGCCCCATCAGCGAGGCTTCCAGCGCCGCTTCGGCCTCGGCGTGGTCGATCTCGGCGAGCTTCTCAGCACGGGCCTCGTCGCCCAGGTCGGCCTTCGCCTCGACGGTTGTACGCTGCTGGGCGAACGCCTCGGCCTTCTCTTCCGGCAGGCCGGGCCATTGCTGCATCGCCCACAGCAGGATCGAGATGCCCAGGATGATCGTGCCGGCCTTCTTCAGGTAGGCCCCGCCTCGATTCCACATGTGCAGCCCCACGCTCTTGAGCGTCGGCATGCGGTACGGCGGGAGTTCCATCACGAACGGCGGAGTCTCACCGCGAAGGATCGTCGTCTTCAGCAGCTTCGCGCAGACCACCGCCAGCACGATGCCGATCAGGTAGATGATCCATAGCATCGGCGCGTGCCAGACCTGCGGGAAGAACGCCGGGATGATCAGGGCGTAGATCGGCAGCCGCGCTCCGCAACTCATCAGCGGCACGACCAGCATCGTCACCAGCCTATCGCGGCGGTTCTCCAGCGTCCGGGTGGCCATGATCGCCGGCACGCTGCAGCCAAAGCCGATCAACATCGGCACGAAGCTCTTGCCGTGCAGGCCGATCTTGTGCATCAGCTTGTCCATCAGGAACGCCGCCCTGGCCATGTACCCGCTGTCTTCCAGGATCGCGATGGCAAGAAACAGCAGCAGGATGTTCGGCAGGAACACCAGCACTCCGCCGACGCCTCCGATGATGCCGTCGACCAGCAGGCTCTTCAGCAGGCTCTCGGAGCCGTCTGGCCAGAGCCCGCCAACCGCGCCGCCCAGCCACTCGAAGCCGCCTTCGATCCAACCCATGAACGGGTCGCCGACGGTGAAGGTCAGGTAGAACACCGCGTACATCAGGCCTAGGAAGATCGGGATGCCCAGCAGGCGGTTGGTGACCACCGCGTCGATCTGGTCGGAGAGATTGTGGCGGCTCTCGACGGTGCTGCGGACGGCCTCCTGGCAGGCCCCGGAGATGAACCCGTACCGCCGGTCGGCGATCAGGGCCTCCGGGCTGTCACCCAGCAGCGACTCCAGTCGCTGGGCCGCCTTGTCGGCTGCATCAATGAGGCCGTTGTCGGCGAGGTGCTCGCGGACCTGCGTGTCGCCCTCCAGCAGCTTGACGGCCAGCCAGCGACCCGGCGCGCCGTCCAGAACGATGCCCGCCTGCTGAATGTGCGCTTCGAGCTTGGCGATCTCTGCCTCGATCTCGGAGCCGTAGTCGATGCGACGCGGGGCGGGTCGCTGCGGCCGGGCGGCCAGTTCGACGGCTGCGTCGAGCAGTTCGGCCTTGCCCGTGCCCTTGTGCCCGACGGTGGGGACGATCGGTACGCCCAGCAGCTTGCTGAGCAGTTCCAGGTCGAACTCCAGGCCACGCTGGCGGGCCACATCGGACATGTTCAGCGCCAGCACCTGCGGCGCGCCCAGTTCCATGATCTGCACGGCCAGGTAGAGGTTCCGCTCCAGGTTGCCGGCGTCGAGGATGTCGATAACGACGTCGGGCTTTTCGTGGATGAGGAAGTCGCGGGCGACGAGTTCCTCGGCCGAGTACGCCGTCAGGCTGTACGTTCCGGGCAGGTCGACCACGCGGAGGCGGGCCTCGCCGTGGCGGCACGCGCCTTCCTTCTTCTCGACCGTGACGCCGGGGTAGTTGCCCACGTGCTGTCGGCCGCCGGTCAGGGCGTTGAAGATCGTCGTCTTGCCGGAGTTGGGGTTCCCGGCCAGCGCGATCGTCAACTGCGTGCCTGCCTGGGCATGGCCCTGGGTGGGTTCGCTGTCTCGCACAAGTTTCGGCATGCCGAACATTCCTTCCAAATAAAAAGAGACGCCGTCGCCTCGATACCTTCTATACCGCTCGCACCATGATCTTCGCGGCCATTCCGCGTCCGATCATCACCCGGCTGCCAAGCACGCTGAGCACCATCGGCCCGCCGCCGTCGGTGACGACCTCCACCGGCGTCCCCGGCGTCAGGCCCATCGCGCAGAGCCGACCTCGCAGGCCGTGCCCACCGTCCACACGGCTGACGCGAACGCGCCGGCCAACGCCGACGGATATCAGGGGAACCAGGTTGTCCATGGTGGCTCGGTGCATGATTGTTAGATGGCCTTGACCTCGATGCGCTCGGCCTCTTCCTTGCGGAGCGTCAGGTGGTAGCCCTTGATCTTTACCTCGATGGGGTCCCCCAACGGGGCGACGCGCTCGACCTCGACCAGCGTCCCGGCCGTCGCGCCCATGTCCAGCAGCCGCCGGCGGATGCTGCCCGTCCCGGCGATTTTCACGATGGCCGCCTTGTCGCCCGGCTTCATCTCGGCGAGGCTGGCCTTTGTCTGTGTATCCGCAGCCTTGTCCATGCTCTTGCTCCTCACTTCGTCCAGAACCAGTTCCACACACGTCTCGCAATTGCCCGTCTGGCTGTCGTTGTCGCAGTAGTAGCCGAAGCCCTTGATCCACTTCGATCCGCCACGCGGGC
Organism: Phycisphaerae bacterium; assembly: GCA_046541875.1. Taxonomy (GTDB): domain Bacteria; phylum Planctomycetota; class Phycisphaerae; order SM23-33; family SM23-33; genus CAZFPT01. Next base: position 11,668 of record JBKHCL010000041.1, read on the forward strand.
ACCGCTCGACGAATTCGACGAACTCCACAAACCGCTCGAGAACCGTCTCCGGGATCGCATGCTCCATCTTGCACGCGGCCGCGTCGGCATCCTTGCGGTCGATGGCCAGCACCTTCACGAAGAAGTCCCGCAACACCTCGTGCCGGCGGACGACGTCCTCGGCCACCACGCGCCCTTTGTCGGTCAGCGTGATCACGTCGTATGGCGCGTAGTTGATCAACTCCCGCTCGGCCAGAGCGTGCAATGCACCGGTCACCGACGACCGGCTGACATTCAGCCGCTTGCCGATGTCCTTGGCCCGCGCGGCCGACTTCTCCTGCACGATCCGAAAGATCGCCTCGAGGTAGTCTTCCAGGCTCGCGCTGAGATCAATTTGAACAGAATCCGTCATCAGTCCTTGCCTCTCGATAAGGTCGCCACGACTGCAGCTTGACGAGGCCTCATGCAAGCCGTATATTCACCAAGGCGCACAATGTACGGCATGGCGAACATTCAGTCAACCCTATTTTGAAATAGTTCTGTAATCGCCCTTATCGCATTACCAGAAATGCGCTTATGATATGTGCATCGCCGCGTGTTCTCGGAAGATGGCTGTTTTGACGGCACCCTTTTGACGCCAGACGTGCCAAAAAGGCCGTCGGCATAGCCTGTTTTGCTTCAAGGAGCACAACCTCATGCAAGTGCAACGGCAAACCGCTCGACCAAGGCCGTCGGCGTTCAAAGCTGGCTCAGAGAGCGGCCTCCGTCAGGCCAAGGCATATCTACGATTGCAGCTTCCACTTGTCCGGCCACGTCAAGGAGTCTCCTCTCGATAGCCGTGGAAGAATCGCATGAAAGCGGCCTTGTGGGGCTTGGGCGCGCCCAGAGCGACGACGTCGGATAGATGCTTGGGAAGTCCCCGAGACCGTCTCGTTACCGCTTGACAATGGCTTGCTCATAGAGGCCCGGGACACGCCGCGCCGTCGGATGCAGCGTCGTTCTTCTGCCGGAGGACGAGGGGAAGCTGAGGGAGGAAATCGCCTACCACGAGGCGACGGGGCGCATCATACCGCGAGCCAGGCGGCGGAACACGGTGAATCCGCGTATTCCGTACCGCGCGAAGTCAGCCTGACGCATTCTCGCTGCGGCTGAACGAGTCTCATCTCCGTATTGGTGCGTAAGCACCAAGGCACCAACGGCTCATGTGCTCCCTTATTACTGCATGGCACCGTTGCGTCCCCGCGAGGACAACAAAAGGATGTCACGCAAGCCCTGGGGACTTGTCGCGGACATCCACCGCCGTTCAAAGTTCTTTTCTTGGACGATCTGCGCGATAGCGGCCAACGCGCGCAGGTGAAAATTGCGATCGTCCCGGCTGCCGGCCAGCACGAAGACGGCTTTCACCTCGGGCGCGTCATCGGAGAAACGGATGCCTTTCTTGGCCCGGGCGAGGAGTAACTGGAATCGTGTTTCGCCGGGCACGATGATATGCGGTACGGCCAGGGAAGGCCCAAGCAACGTGCCCCCTTCCTCTTCCCGGCGGCAAAGCATTTCGGCTATTTCGCTTGCCTCCAAACCCAAACGATCGGCCAATTCCTTTGCGGCGGTGTCGAAGAAGCTGCTGGCCGAAATGTGCTCTTTGACGTCGAGGACCGGGGCCTGTTCGACAAGCCGATCAAATCGGTCGAGCGCGACCTCGTCGCGTTCATGAACGATTTGCTTGAGTTCGCTCTCCAGCGAGCCGGTCACGAGTTCACCTGCCGTCAGCCGCTCGATCAGGTGCAGCAATGCGGATTCGTGGGAGACTCGCCTGCGTCCATAAAACCAGAACGTCAGAAAGCCAACAAGGATCAGCCCGGCGCTGATGAAGTAGGCTTCGATGCCCATCTCGAACAGTACGAAGCCCAGCCCGAGAATGCCCCCGATCTGCAGCCAGGGATATAGGGGGGCCTTGAATGCCGGTCGATAGTTCTGCAGGCCGCTCTCCCGCAGGACAATCACAGACAGGCAGGAGAGCACATTGGCCAGGATCAGAACGGTCGAAGCTGCCTCCACCAGTATGTCGAGCTTGAGCAATAGACTGAGGAAGATGATGGCCGCGGTGACGCCGACTGCCGTATGGGGCGTCTGGAAGCGACGGTTTACCGCCGACAGCGGCGTTGGCAGTAGCCGGTCCCGGCTCAAAGCCAGCAGATAGCGGGACGCGGACATGATCCCGGCGTTGGCGGTCGAGACGAACGCGAGGATTGCTCCGATACTCATGGCCACATAGCCGAACTGGCCCAGGATGACTTTGCCGCCTTCGGAGATCGGCGTCAGGGAGCCGTCAAGGGTCTGGCTTTCGACCACACCGCTGGTCACGACCACCACGAGTGTATAGCAGACCGTCACCGCCAGCAGCGACAGGATCAGCCCGAGGGGGATTGTCCGACCGGGCTTTTGGACCTCTTCGGCAATGCTGGCGACGTTCAGCAGCCCGCCGTAGGACACGAAAACGAAGCCGGTAGTCGTGAAGATGGCTGTAAGCCCGTGCGGCGCAAAGGGGATCAGCAGTTCCGACCGAACCTGGGACATGCCGACCACGATATACATCGCCAGAAGTCCGAAGAGCCCGGCGACGAGAACGACCTGTGCGCGAGCGGCCTCTCGCACGCCGACCAGATTCAGGCCGACGAATACGGCAATCAGCGATGCGCCTAACAGCAGCCCATGCAGTTGCACGATCATTGCCGCGAAGGTCGCCATCCCCACAATGGCGAACGCACTCTTCAGCGACAGGGAGAACCAACTCAGCAGCCCTGCCACGGTGCCGACCCCCGGCCCGAATCCCCGTGTGATGAAGAAGTAGTCGCCCCCGGCTTTGGGCATGGCGGTGGTCAGTTCGGCTATGCTCAGGGCACCGGCTGTGGCCAGAACCCCGGCGAGCAGGTATGACCAGATCACGCCGGGTCCCGCCATCTCATGGGCCATGCCCGGAAGAATGAACAGTCCCGAGCTGATCATCGCCCCGGAGGCGATGGCGAACACGTGCAGCGTTTTCAGATCTTTGCGGAGATGTGCTTCTTCTTCGCCCATGGCATTGCCTTCTCTACTCGTGGACCTCTCACACCGCGCCGCTTGGCAACCTGTTTACTGCTTCGTCGGCGACCAAGCTGACTGCCACCAACAGCCTTCGCCCAATTCGTTAGAACACCAGCAGACCGACTATCCCCGCTCCTGCGATTACCGCGAGAGGATGAACTTTCCCCTCGAATACAATCAGGATCAGGAACGCACCCGCTGCGATGGCCAACTCGATCGGGGCGTTGATCACCCCCCAGCCATACCGCCACGCGGCGTACAGCAGCAGACTCAAAACGCCGGCCCTAAGGCCTCGACGAAGTCGCAGGAGATGGTAGCTTGGGTTCATGCGCCGGCGAACATATGACACAACCGCAAGGGTTGATACTCCTGGCAGCACAACAACCAAGGTTGCGATGAGTGCGCCCACGATACCCGCGACGCGGAACCCCACGAAAGTCGCCCCATTGACGGCAATGGGACCCGGCGTCATTTGCGCGATAGCGACAATCTTGGACATCTCATCCAAGGAAAAAAACTGACGACCTTCCACGAGTTCGTGCTGCATGAGAGGCACCGTCACCAAGCCGCCGCCATATGCGCCGACGCCTATGATGACGAAGCTTGCCACCAGCGGCCATAACTTTTCCATACCCACATCGCTCCTTCTCTAGCCGAGTTGCAGGCACCTGAACACGGCAAGATAGCCAACAGTCGGCATCAGGACATCTCGGTCCTCTTTGCCGACAGGACTACGTCCTTCAACTCCTGCGGCCCCTTCGCCTGGAACCAATGCTCAGGAAAGCCAACGCTGCCGGTTATCTGGGCGATGGCGGCGAGAGCGCATAGATAGAAGTCTCTTTCATCCATCGATCCAGCCAACACGAAGATGGCGTTCACTTTGGCGGCGTCATCTGAGAAAGCAATTCCCTTTCGGGAACGGGCAATCAATATCTCAAAGACCCCCTCGCCCTCGACGATCACGTGCGGAATCGCAAGCCACTGGTCCAGCACGGTGCTGCTCTCGGCCTCTCGCCTCTTCAGGGCCGACGCCAATGTCTCAGCGTTCGTGTTCATCCTCTGTGCCAGTTCATCGGCGGCGAGGTCGAAGAACTCATTAAAGCTGATCGCCCGGTCCAAATCCAGCACACGGCACTTTTCGATAGCAGCTTCAAATCGGTCCTTTACTACTTCATGTCGCTTGCGGATCATGCCCTCGACGTCTTTTCTGGACGAATCGCCAAGCAGTTCTTGTGACGCAACCCCGTCAATCAACCCCAAGAGCTTCAGCTCGTCTTCGTCCGTCCATTCGCGCCGTGCCATTCGCTCGCGCATCATCAGATACCCGGCGCACGCTGTGGTGATAATCGCCCACACGGGGTGGAATCCGATACCCACAACGGCCAGGCCCAAACCGCATGCCAGGGCGTTCTGCCAATGAGGACGAAGCCTTCGCGCAAACGTGACCGCCGCGAAGGCAATCTGACCGGTCACCGCAATCGCGGCTCCCTTCAAGAATGCCGAGACCGTTGGGTGATCAAAGTACGGCACCGCAAACTGGACAACGGCCAGGATCACCAGGATAGAGGGGCATACCTGGCCCGCCGCTGCGGCGAGCCCCCCGCGCAGCCCGCGTAGACGGCTTCCTTCGAGGAGCGCGAGATTGACCGCAACAGCACCGGGAACCGACGTCGCGGTTGACAATGAATTGAAGAACTCTCTTTCAGTAAGCCATTTGCGCTTCAAGACAATCTCATGCCTCAACACGGCAGCCATGGCAAAGCCGCCACCGAACGTCGTAAGGCCGATGCGGAAGAACGTCAGGAATAATCGCAAGCATGATATGTGCGCTGGCCCTTTATCTGGCCGCTTACAAGGAGAAGAAGATGAGTTGTCTCTCGTCTGACTCATTTGTCTTTGTCACCTACCACAGCCAGGCACCGATCTTTCATACCATCCAAGAGGGCCATAGCATCTCGGTTGAAGAGCGAAGGACCCCATATACCGATGTCTACGGCCCACGCCCCGTTTCGCAACTCCTCGTGGTACATCTCGTCTGCGACGCGCTTGACAAGATCGGATACGGTTTTGGGGCCCTCGCTTTGGATGATGTCGCAAGCCAACCGCTCCATGTCGGCCCGCGCCTCTTCGGCGTCCTTGAGGGCAATCGTTGTATCGTCGTCCATAGTGATTCTCTTCAAGTCATGTTACAAAACGGCCTTACGTGGCGATACTGGCCGTAGTCCATCGCCGGCATCAATCGGGAGCCTGGAGATCGAACAAGTCGGTACAGCCAGATTCGCGTGGGCCTTTACCCCGTGTAGCTTAGAGGCATTGGTCATGCCTGTCCAGTGCGGAGTGACCAGCTTCATGAGCCGGGAACCCGGGAGTTGGGCATGTTGGCATGTCTTTTGCCACCGACAGCAGCGGTGGCCATTCCAGCCTGACCCGTCAACCCGCAGCCCATTCCCCTATGCCTCGATTGGATCGATGGCGAACACGGAGAAGGACCCATGCCTGAGACTGAACCCGTCCCGGCGGAGGCCGCCGACCCGGCCGGCCGCTTCAAACAGCGGCTCGGCATCCTGTTGTGTATCGTCTATGCCGCTGTCTACGCGGGCTTTGTGGGCATCTCGGTATACGACGTCACCCTCATGGACACCCTCATGCCCTTCGGGCTGAATCTCGCTGTGTTCTACGGGCCGGGCCTGATCGTCTTCGCCTTGCTCCTGGCGATGATTTACAGCCGGGCTTGTGCCGCCAAGGAACTGGCCGCCGCCCGTGAAGCGGACGCGGTGACATCCGAGCAGGAAGAATCTATCGGTTCGTCCCCGGCCGGGAAGGAGTCCGACGCATGACGGCTGTGGCGATCTTCATCGGGTTCGTGGCGTTCTTGTTCTGGTGGTCGTGGTTCATGGGCCGCAAGGCCAAGTCTGCGGACAGCTTCTTCGTTGCCGGAAGGCGATGCCTGGGTTCCGCTCGGGCAGCCGGCGATTCTGTCCATGCCGCTGAGCTTCCTCACTCTGGTGGTGGTTTCGCTGCTGACAGGACGAAAAGCAGGCGACAGACGAGAAGCGCACGCGTAGGGAGCCAATTGGCTTCACGAGATCGCACTCTCATTTGTGGCGTGGTTCCAGCGTATGGGAGAATCTGCCGGCGTTGCGGTCTGTGGTCATGATCTCGCCGATCATCTCGCGCGTTGCGATGCCCTCAGGCGAGCAGATCGGCTTCTCCATTGGATTGCACCAGGACGGTCAGCGGCATTCCTCGCAACATGGCCTCATAGCGACGATGAAAGTCCACGGCGCTGCCCTCCTCGGGCAGGTACAGCCCCAGCATGAGCAGGTCGCAGTCGCTGGATTGTTCACGCAGGATGCTGGCAAAGGGGGCGTCAGAGACGACAGCGGACACCTCGGCTGCGACTCGTCCCTGGCGAGCGACGTGACGAAGTGCGGCGGTTGCCGGCTCGACCCCCGCATCGTCCTGCACCTTCCGAAGCAGCCTGATCTTCGTGTTCTTCCACTCGAAATTCGTCGTCAGCAGGTGAGCCAGAATCAACATCAGCGAGCCATTGGCTTGCCCGCGCCACCAGATGTCGATGCGGCGAGGTGGTCGTTCTGCGAACTCCGCGACATCGGACTGTCCGACAATGCACAGGATGCTTCGCCCGAAGGCCTGGATATCGCGCAAATGACGAATGAAGGGCACGACCCGTTCGGGACTCTGCGGCCATCCAGTCACAATCGTGTTGGGTTTAAGCGGTCCGATGGAGTGCGCCTGGAGCAGCAGACGGACTCCCTCGTCGAAGTCCGTGGCGATCACGACCTCTGGAAAAGCGGCCACGTCAAGGTCTCGCAGTGACCGCTCGACACTGGCCAGTACCGTCTTCTGCTTGACCGCAAGCTGGCGGAAATCGCCGACGATGATGACTGCGGCTGTAATGATGCCCCGGCCGGCTTCAAACCAAGCGCCGAATCGGACGAGGGTATGACGGGTGGCCGGGTTGCCCGACAGCACCAGCAGGGCGGGACGCCAGTTCTTGGGATGCACGGTTGCGGTGCGCAGTCGTTGCAGACTGCGCGCGATTACGGAGAAGAGAAAGCCGCGTCTTGCGTCGCCGAACGCGGATTCATACATCTGCCGACTCACCAGGATGTACAACCCCCCCACAACGACGACAGCCACGACTGCAGCCATCGCGTTGATCAGGAACATTGCCGCCGTGCAGCAGATGGCCCCAAGCAAGGATGCGCTCCAGTGCCCCCAGCGGAACCGGGGCCGGAACGATGGATTCTTTCCCACGGATTCGACGCAGGCCGCTAGGTTGATCATTCCGTAGGTGCTCAGGAAGAACATCGTGATGACCGCGGCAACATGATTGAAGCTCTCGCCGGCGTCGGGGCCCGATGCAAGGACGATAACACCTGCCGATATCGCCAGGGTCAGCCACATGGCCCGTCGAGGCTCATCGCCGCGAAGCGTGCCCCGGGCAAAGGGCCCCACGCCTGGCACGATACGGTCTCGCGCCAGGGCCTGGAGCACGCGCGGTGCACCCAACAGCGAACCGAAGGCGCTCGAGAGCGTCGCCGCGAAGACGCCCCCCATGACCAGGAAGGATGTGCCCAACAGCGCGTTGGCCAGGAGCATCTGGTAAGGGTTGGCGATCATGTCTTCCCGACTCTGGCTGCCCCCGACGAACACGATCAGCAGAAGGTACACCAGTCCGCCGACCCCGATGGCGGCAAATGTGCCTCGCACGAGCGACCGGTCGGGCCGACGAAGGTCGCCGGACATGTTGATGCCGGCCATGATGCCCGTGACCGCCGGAAAGAAGATCGCAAAGAGCCTCCAGAAACCCAACCCGGCGGAACTGGAACTCCCCCAGTTGGCTGCGAATACAGTGGAATCGAACAGCACCAGTGATCCGCCCAGGAAAGAAACCACCGATGCCACCAGCAAGGCCATGACAACGTATTGGGCGCGGATGGCGGCCGCGGCACTGATGTAATTCACGCCGAAGATCATGGCTGTGCTGCCCAATGCCAGCATGAGATAGTAAGGCTGGAGAGCCGGGAAGCTGCTGACGAGTGACTCGGTGAAGCCGAGCATGTAGAAAGGCAGGCTCAACGCCTGCGCGAAAAACAGCGCCAGGCCGATCGCCCCGCCGAACTCCGGCCCGAGCACGCGGGAGATCATGAAGTATGCGCCGCCGCCCCGCACCCGCGTATTGGTGGCGATTGCCGCCATCGACATGGCCGTCAGGATGACAATTGCCTCGGCGAGCAGGAGGATTACCAGTGTGTTGCGGATTCCTCCATGACCGATCACGAAGCCCATCCGGAGGAACATGATCACGCCCAGGATCGTCAGCAGCGAGGGCGTGAAGACGCCGGCAAATGTTCCGAACTGGTGGCGCGTCGCGGGTGAAGCGACAGGGGATGTCTTGTCCTGTGTCATGGCCGATATCATATCGTGTCGGAGCGGCGGGGGCGATAGGTTACCACTCGGATGAGTCCCTGCCGTCGAACAGTCGGTCGCTTCTTGTTGGAGACGACTTGCACGAGTCCATCGGTGTCAGCCAGCGCAGAGAGGCCGCCCCTGCCGCATGGCAGCAGGAGCGGCGTCTGGCCAGTGAAAGCTCTGCTTCCTTCTCGCCGGTTAGCAGCGGCGAGCAACGGCCCTAGTTGTCATCGTCATCATCAGAATCGAACTTCTTGGTGATCTGACCGGTAATGTCAACGGATTTGACATCGTCGGCTTTGTAGACCACCTGCATCGCCACAACCTTCACGCCGGCGGCTTTGGCGGCCTCGGGGAGCGCTTCGGAAATATCATCCTCGAACTGCTCAACCGCCTTTCGTCGAGTTTGCTCAAAGTTCTGCTGGATCTGCTGGATCTTCTGCTGATCCTGATCCTGCTGGGCTTGCTGCATGTCGGCCTGCGCGGTCTTGACGGCTTTCATCAATTCCTTCTGAGCCGGATGGGCCTGGAAGGCGGTCTCCGCATCATAGGTCCCGACCTTTACAGAGGCGTCTTGGCCGGACTCCTGGGCCTGCGCCGCAGGTTGGGCGGCCATCAGGATCATCGCCATCGCGATAGCGGCAACCGCACCGGCACTGATGAGGAACTTGTTCGTGTTGCGTCGAATCATAGGACTTTACTCCTTCTGTAACGCCGGCCTGTTCGATTTCGTGTTGCATGACCCCGGCCAGCGCCAAGTATGGGTCAGCAACGCTTCTCTTGTTGTATTGATGCTCTCTGTTTCAGAATGCACTACAGGGGGTTACCACGCCGGCGAATCCTCTTCGCCCGATGGTTGTTGTTCGTTGTTCTCCTCTCGAGGGGCCAGAGGTTGCTTTGGCTGTTCCTCTTCTGGCTGTTCCTCTTCTGGCTGTTCCCGAGGTGACCATTCCCGAGGTTGCTGAGGCGGTGGGGCCTCTTCAGAGTCGTCGCACCCGATTGAGAGTACTCCCATCGCGAGTGCCAACACGATAACGCTGAGGCTGATCAAGTAGCGTTTCAACATATTCCAGACTCCTTCATACTGTGACTACCGGCAAGGCCGCATCGACCTTCGATGCGGTCCTCACCTCGCGGAGGTTCTTGAAGCAGATATCCACGAGGTAGTTGCAGGGCGGTCCGCGAGGGGGCGTCTTGTTGACCATGGTTTCAAGGATCACAGGACGATGTCTTTAGTGAGGGTTTCGTCTGCCTGCAGGTCCACTTCACGGATGGCCTGCTTGATTCGGGGGATCTGGATCGGATTGACGCTGACTTCGCGGATTCCAAGACTTAGCAGTTTGGGCGTTGCATCAGGTCGCCCGGCAAGCTCGCCACAAACCGAACATGGCTTGTCGCCGGAAGCCCGGACGGTGTTTTCAAGCAGGCGGAAGACGGCCGGATGATCCTGAAGGAAGTAATCGGTCACGTGAGTGTTTTCCCGTCCCGCTGCCATGGTGTACTGCGTGAGGTCATTCGTACCTGCACTGAGAAAGTCGCTGACCTCGGCGATGGACTCGGCACAGAGAGCTGCGGCCGGTGTCTCGATCATGCTTCCCAGCGGCGGCGGCTGATCGCAGCGCAGCTCCTTCGCCGCCTGCTCATAGAGGTTACGAACGGCCAGCATATCGGATGGTAGCGTGACCATCGGCACCAGGACACGAACTTGGCGGAGCGATGCCAGTCGGATGAAGGCGCGCAGTTGGGTGACCAGGAGATCCGGAAAATCCAACAGGAACCGCACTCCGCGCCGACCCAGCAAGGGAGTAGATTCGGTCGGATGGTCCAGGAAGGGAAGCGGCTTATCGCCCCCCGTATCGAGCAGGCGCAGGGTAACAGGAACGTCCGTGTCGAAGGCCGCAAGCGTCGCCTGGATGCTGTCGATCAGGTCATCCTCATCGGGCAGACCATCGCGACCGAAGTAGAGATGCTCTATGCGATAGAGCCCCACGCCATCGGCACCATATTCAGCGGCCAGTTTCGTGTCTTCCCGACAGGAGATGTTGGCCAGAGTAGTAACGTGCTGGTCGTCGCGTGTCGTTGCCGGAGTCCGGGCCTGCTCGCGGACCACGGCTTCTTGAGCCTTCAGTTCGTTCTGCCTGTGCTGGAAGGCTTTCGTCACCGTCTGGTCCGGTGCAATGATGGCGGTGCCCTCGGTTCCATTCACGAGGACGGTATGGCCGGCGGGGATCTTGCGTGTAATGCTTTCGATGCCTGAAATCGCCGGAATGCCAAGCTCGCGGGTGAGAATCGCCGCGTGACTGGTGGGTCCGCCCTGTTCCACAACCACGGCTGAGACCGACTGCCTCGAGAAGTGTACGGTGTCCGACGGCAACAGGCGGGTCGCCACGATGACGGTGTTTTCAGGCAGCGTTTCGACCTCGCGGGTGGTCTGACCTGCCAAGGCGCTCAGAACACGACGTGACAGATCCCGCACGTCGTCGGCCCGTTCGGCCATGCGCGCGTCATCGCTCTGGCGGAACTGTCCCTCCAGTCGACGAAACACGCCGCTGACGACGCATTCGGCGTTCACGCGGGTCTTCCGAATCGTCGCGAGCATTTCGTCCCGCACGGAACGGTCCTTGAGCATCTCGCGATGTACACGGAAGATACGGGCGAAATCCTCGTCCAGCGTGCGATTCACGTCCTTCTCGCCCCGCTCCAGATCGGCAAGAACCTCATCGATGGCCCGCTCAAGCCTTTGACACTCCTCGTCCACATCGTTGTCGGACCGGAGGCAGTATACCGACTCGACGCGCTGGAGAACGTCATGGTAGATGTGGGCAGTGCCCATGCCCAGACCCGGGGAGATTCCTCGCCCGGACAACTGGATGTTTTTCGCTCTCTCGTGCACGTCCGGCCCTTTCTGCGAGTTCACGCGTTCACAGTTTCGTGAACCTTCTCAACGAGGTCCTTGACGGCGAACGGCTTGTCCAGCACGGTGATCGCTCCGAGTTCGCGCGCTCTTCGATGGGTGTCTTCGTCGCCAAAGGCGGTGATGAAAATCGTGGGCGGGCAGGCATCGGTGCAGTGGATATCCCCGAGGATTCGCAATACATCCAATCCGCTCATATTGGGCATACGGATATCGGATACGACAACGTCATAGGAACCGTCCGTGGTCAAGTATTCCAGTGCATCGGCATCCATGGCAGCGGCCTTGTGGACACACGACTGAAGCCACATTATCGGGTCATCGCATTCTGTGACCCGCCACCCCCGGCGTTGAAACGCTTCGGCGAGCATATCGCGCATTACGTCGTCATCCTCGACCAGCAGGACATGCGGCGTTTTTGGCGTCTTGGCTGGTTCCCGGGTGTGCTCAATTTCTTGATGATCGTTCATTGTCGTTCTCTGAATATGGCACCGTGTGTTGCACCGTATGCGTGTGATCGCCAATCCACCCAAGTACGTTGCAAGGCGCATGCCGGAGACCGATCCGCAATGATCGATCGGCTGTAACTTCTTTCTTAAGAAGGGGTCAGGCATGATTCAGACGTGACTCAACAGAGTGGGGAAGGATCCTCGCCGCCCCGAAAGAATGTGTCAGGTTGGCACAGCGAGACATTCCGGCACAGCTGCATCGGAAGAAGCTACATCCCCCAGCGTTCCAGTTTGCGATAGAGCGTGCGCCGCCCCAGGCCGAGAATGCGGGCGGCGATGCTCTTGTTGCCACCCACCGCGTCCAGAACCTGCCGGACGTACTGCCGCTCCACCTCTTCCAGCGGCATGAATTCGTCGGGGGAGCTGGTGCCCGGCAGCACACCGGTACCCTGGTAATCGCGAATTTGAGCAGGGAGATCCTCCACGGCGATCTCTTCCCAGTGGGTCAAGGTGACGGCACGCTCCATGGCATTGCGCAGCTCGCGAACGTTGCCCGGCCAGCGGTAGGCCAGCAGCTTTTCTGCCGCACCGGACGACAGCCCCTTGATGGGTTTGTCGCTACGGGCGGCTGCCTGCCGGAGAAAATACTGCGCCAGCAGCAGGATGTCGTTGCCTCTGGCTCGAAGGGGCGGCACTTCGATGCGAACTACGTTGATGCGGAAGAACAGGTCCTCCCGGAAGTCTCCCTCTTTCACGGACACCTCCAAGTCCTGGTTCGTCGCCGCCACCAGGCGGACGTCACACGAGACCTCCTTGTTCTGGCCTACAGGACGAATCGAGCCGGTCTCCAACGCACGCAGAAGCTTCGGCTGCAGTTCGGAGGCGATCTCCGTGATCTCATCGAGAAACAGCGTCCCGCCGTCTGCTTCCACGAAGAGTCCTTTGCGACTTGACTTGGCATCCGTGAAAGCCCCCTCGGCATGGCCGAACAACTCGCTTTCCAGCAGTGTCGCCGGTAGCGCAGCGCAGTTGATCGGTACGAAGCGGCCCGGGCGGCCGCTGTGGTGATGCAATGCCACGGCCACCAACTCTTTGCCCGTACCTGATTCTCCGGTTATTACGACCGGCACAGGCTCGTCGGCAACGCGCGAAATCTGTTCGAACATCTGTTCCATGCACCGGCTGCGGCCGATGAACTCGCCGAAATCGCCAACCCGCTGCTGTCCCTCCTTGAGAGCTCGCACCTGTTCCTGCAGGGAGCGATGTTTCAGGGCCCGCTCGATGACCAGCGCCAGCATGTCTCGTTCGAGGGGCTTGGTGACGAAATCGTAGGCCCCCGCCCGAATCGCCTTGACGGCAGTATCCAAGCTGCCGAAGGCGGTGATCACGATGACCGGAACGTCGGGACGGTTCTGGGCCAGGCGGTGGCAGAACTCGATGCCATCCAGTCCGGGCATCTTCAGGTCGGTCACCACGATATCGAACGGCTCGGCCATGAACTGTACGAACGCATCTTCGGCCTTGGTGTGCCAATGCACGCTGTGGCCCCGCCTTGTGAGGTCATCGTGGAGCATCTCGCACATGCTCGCGTCGTCATCGACGATGAGAATACGTCCGGTCATTGCAGATCCTCCTGCGGGAGGTAGACCACGAAGCAACTGCCTTCCCCCACACGGCTGGACACGTCGATCCAGCCCCCGTGTTCACGGACGATGCCGTAGGTGACCGACAAGCCCAATCCCGTCCCTTCACCTACATCCTTGGTCGTGAAGAAGGGATCGAAGACGTTCTGCAGATTATCCTCTGCAATTCCCTCCCCCTGATCTTCGACCGTGATCTGAAGGAATCGGCCGCTGGAAACAGTAACGCCCGTTGGCGGGTCCGCATCATCGACCGTCTCGACCGAGACGACCGCCTCGCCACCCTCGGGCATGGCTTGCAGAGCATTCTCAATCAGATTCGTCATGACCTGCTGCATCTGCACCGGGTCCATCTTTGCAATCAGCGATGTGCCCGGTTGTGGCATCTGGACCCGCACTTTTCCTCGGTAACCCAAACAATCAACGAGTTCGACCGCCTGGCGGACGACCTCTTCACCACTGACCTTGACACGCTTTGGCGGGCGTTGCCGGGCAAAATCGAGCAGATGGCGGATGATCTGCGTCATACGGTCGGTCTGCGACTTGATGGTGGCTGCGTTGGTCTGGATGTCCTGCGAGCCGAGCGGGATCGTACCGTCGGAGATCATGTCCGCCCGACCGCTGATCACGTTCAGTGGGGTTCCCAGTTCATGGGCGACGCCCGATGCGAGCCGACCGATCGTCGTCAGCCGATCCATGTGCCGCATCTGCTCCATGGCGGCAATTCGCTTCTGGGTCTCGGCATGCTCGCGCTGCCGCGCCCCGACCAACTTCCCACACATGTCATTCAGGCCGTCCGCCAGGGCCGAGAGTTCATCGTGCCCGCCGAGTTCCAGTCGCTTACCGAGTTGACCATCGCCAATCTCGTTGATCCGCTCACGCAGACGGCTCAACGGCTGGCCGATGACGAAAATGCCCAACAGAATCACCGCAGCCCCGCTGCCAACGACGACGAAACCGCCGGCGACAAGCTCACGAATCAGAGCATGTCGAACGTATCGACTTCGGTCGGCAAGTGGTTCGGCCATCTGGATCGCTCCCTTTGCCTCCGGAACGTCGATCGGCAGAAAGAAGTACTGCACCTCTCCCTGCTCGCCGTGGTGTCGTCGTAGTGAAACGGTCTCGCCGTCGGCCAGTTTCGACAGGGAATCCGGGTCGAGGCGTGTCCGCAGTCCGTTCGACCCCTCAAACGGCACCCAGGACATGTGCATCGGATGGCGTCCCACGTTCATGGCTTCAATCATGCTCAGCGCGCGTTCGCGCCCGTTCGCCTGCCAGGCACTGCGCACGGAGGTGCGCAGAATCCGCCCGAACAGCCGGGCATCACGCTCGATCGCCTCGTTGAGACGGTCGGTCTCCCGCCGCACCGTCAGAAAGCCTTCCACGGAGCGGATCGCCGCGAGCACAACGACGATGGCCAGGATGAATTTCAATGCGACTTTCATGGCGTAACTCCTGCTATCGTTCAGCTCGTTGCAGCCTATCGGAGATGTCGCGCATATACAAAGGATACCTGCCGAGAGATCGAGAGACAGAGATCGGGGTGGAGATCGGGGACACCAGAGATCGTAGATCGGGGGACACCAGACAATTACTCTTGACGGTCGGGTGGTGTACCTGTAAATGGGAGATTCGTAGGGCCCGCAACTTGTCGCGGGCGGAATTTCCCCGCCCACGCTCGCCGACGACGGGAGCATGTGCAGCAAGC
>JBKHCL010000139.1:0-7297 GCA_046541875.1 Phycisphaerae bacterium
CGGCCGCCAAGGCCGCCAAGGCGTTCGAACCGTTCTACAAGGACGATGAAGCCCTCGCGGACAACTATCGGAACGTCGAAAAATGGCGTGAGAAGCTCGCAGCGGCCAAGCCCAAACAGAAGCCCGATCTCCAGCGGAAGCTCGACCGCGCCACCCAACGCCTTCGAGCCGCCCAGGTCGGCCGACGCCCCGCACTGGCCCGGAAGCATGCAAAGCTGCAAGAGCCCCTCAGGACGATCCAGACGTTCCAGGACGCCCTGGCCAAGAGGGCGATGGAGGTGGGCAAGATCCACCGCGATTTCTACCGCTTCCCGCATCTCCGCCAAGGCGAGGACATCTGCAACGTGACCCAGCTTCGCGAGCAGATCGACGCGATGAAGGGCAAGCTCACCCCAGCCGGTGAGCTGACATGGATCCTGCGGCCCGTCTCGCGAAACATTGCCGGCTGGCGGTGGACGGGCTGGTCGCAGCGGGTGCGGTTCTCGCTGTCCGACGGCGAGAAGGTCAACGCCGTTCGGCAGGTGGGCACGTGGGAGCTGGGCGGCTCGCTGAAGGACGTGACAGCCGTCAATCTGCGGTACCGGGGGCTGGGGCGCATCGAGCACGCCTTCAAGACCGACAAGGACGGCCGGGTGGTGAATCCGTTCACCACCACCGAGATCATGCCCGGCGCGGTCGGCGGCGGGTACGCCGTCTCGCCGAAGATTCCCCGGTCGGACGCGAAGGAATTGACGGACCGGGGTTATGCGTTGCGACATCGCGCCGGAGCGTGGATTTGCCGGATGGCCCGCGGCGGCGGCCATGGTTTCGTGGACTTCCAGCGCAGCGGCGCCGGGGCGTTGGCGAGCTTCTATCGCAGGCAGGGCAACCTGCGAGCGCTGAGCGAGGCGTTCCCGGGCGATTCCTGTCTCTCGCAGACCGACGAGGAGTACTTCGCCCTCACCGACAAGCACACCACGCAGGAGCAGGTTTACCTGGCGATGCCCGTTGACACCCCCCGCGAGGCGGGCTTCTGGCGGACGCGGTGGATGGAGGTCGACCAGCACGTCCGCGACGAGGTCAGCCGGGAGCTGAAGTTCGTGCAGTTCGAGGTCCGCCCGGGGATCGGCATTCTCTCCGACGCCGGCTGGTCGGGCTATTACAAGGGCCTGGCGCAGAAGGGGCTGGATGGCTGGGCCGATGCGGGCGTGGAGTTGATCGCCTACCACAACCCCGGCTGGATCAACGGCCGATACCAAGGACCCGACGGACCGCCCAAGACCGGCGGCGGCGTGTGCAATATCTACGACTGGTGGCCGACCAAGGACGTCGAAGGTCCGTGGAACGCCTTCCAGTCGACCTGCACGCGGCGGAAGGTGGCCTTCTACCCTTGGCTGGGTCAGACGCAGTGGAAGCTCGCCCCCTTCGCCAAACGCGTGGGGTACGACAAAGAGTACTGGTCGCTGAACACTCCCCTCGACACCCATGGCCCGGGGTATGGCCCGCTGAACATGAAGACCAACGCACTCAACGAGCACTCGCTCGGTGAGTACGTCGGCCGACTGGAAAGCGTCCGTCAGAAGTTCGGCTACCAGGGCTTCTGGGCGGACAGCTTCCAGAACCTCTTCATGAGCCAGCTCGATTGGGCCCAGGGCACGGGCAACTCGATGCAGCGGCGATGGTGGGAGCAGATCGCCGCCTGGAGCCGCAAGGGCGTCGGCTGGATGGCCGAATCCCACTCGTTCCCGGGGTTGTCCTGCTCGATCGAGGTGGCCGGCTGGCGCGAGGACCTGTGGTACTTCCAGCACGTCTGGAAATGGCTGCGGGGCAATGAGCAGTCTCACTTCACCGGCGAGCAGCTCGACAAGCTCACCTTCCGCGCGATGGCTGCCAAGGGCTGGATCGCCCCGGACCACTCGTACAAGCAGCACGCGAAGTTCGCCACGCCCAGCTTCACCCGCCTGGCGAAGAGCTACTCAGCCGTCCTGGCGGAGATGCGCCGTCCCTACGTGCTGCCGGAGGAAGCGGGCGTGCTCTGGCTGACCTTTGACAACAACACGGCTGGCGTGCTGTTCCCGCTCAAGAAGAGCGCGGTTCCCGACGGCGTGACGGCGTCGGCGGCAGGCAGCGACGACCAGGCCGACACGATTCAGCCATGGCGGGTGTATCGAGTGAAAGGCCGGGACCTCATCGAGGCGATGGGATGCCCCGCTCCGCCGGCGAAGGACCCCCGCATCGGCAGGGAGTACAAGGTGCCCCGATACACCTGGACCATCCAACCCCGGAAGGACTCCAAATGAAACGCACGCTCACACAGGCGATCGCACTGCTGGCCGTCGCGGCTGGCGCGGCCCGGGCGGCCGACAAGCCCCAGCCCGTCAAGGTCACCGAGGAAACCATCACTCACAAGATGCAGGTTGCCCCGCTGGAAGAAAAGCGGCTGTACCCGCTGCGCACCAAGGGCAAGCCGCGCGATTTCCACGAGCGGACCATTGACGCGAAAGCGAAGCTGGTCACGCTCAACAACGGGCTCATCGAGGTGAAGGTGCTGCCCACGCTGGGAATGCGCGTCCTCAACGCGGTGGATCTCAAGAGGGGTCTGAGCTTCTCGGGCAGCGGGGATCCCCGGGCGTATGAGAAGGCCCCCTGGCGCGATATCATCGGCTGGACCGCCGGCTACCAGGAGCTGAGCTTCCCCTACTTCGAGCATGGAATGGGCGTGCGGCAGTCGGCGGGGTATCGCGTCATCGAGCGCGACGACGGCAGCGTGACCGTGGCGATGAACATGCGATTCACCGAACACCAGCACCCCCGGCACATGGCCCGCTATGGCCGATACTCGCAGCGGCACGCGTCGGTATGGGTCACGCTCCGCCCCGGCGAGAGTTGCTACACCGCGACGTATCGCATCGACAACCCCAACCCGCTGCCGCGAAGCCCCCGCGCGTGGACCAACATACTCATGGAAACCGAGAAGTACGACGGCGAGCACATCCTGTTCCCGGCGGGATTCATCATGCCCCACAACGGGGGCTTCGCCAAGCCGTTCTACGCCTCGGGCGGCCAGCCGAGCTGGCGCGGCGTCTCGCATTTCGCGCTCTACCCCGAGCACGAATACTGCGGCGTGTATTCGCCCAAACGCGACAACAACTGCCTCATCATCCGACCGGCCGACACCGCCCCGGGAATGAAGCTCTACACCCAACGCGGCGAGGGCGGGTTCCTCGAAATCTGGACCGGAAGCACAACGCTGTTCGAATACCCCGGCCGGCTCACGCCCGGCTACGTGCCATCCGAGTACAAGCTGACGTTCTACAACGTTCACGGGATCGGGCGGGTGGACTTCGCCAACGAACACATCGCCGCGGCGGAGGATGATGGAAAGGTCAGAATCATCGCCCCGCGCGAGGCGAAAGCGACCGTCCAGGATGCGGACGGCAAGACTCTCGGCCAGGGCCCCGTCGGCCCGCACACCCCGCTGACGGTGCCCAAGCGCAAAACCATGGTCGTCAAGCTGGACGGCAAGATCGTCGCGCAGATGAATTGGCCCAGGGAATACAAGGACACGCGCGATCGGCACGCGGAGGTCAAGGCGCTGGGCGGCAAGTTCCGCATCGAACTGGAGGAGATCTCCAACCACCGCGGGGCGCCGCGCATCTGGCATGCCATGCGCGAAGCGCAGAAGATGCTCAAAGCCGGCAAGGCCCCGGATACCGAATATGCCCTGTCCATCGCCCGAGGCTGCTACCGCTACGGCCACTTCGAGAAGGCACTGAAGCTGGCGAAACTGGCCGACCCCGACAGCGAACAGACCGACCTGCTCGAAGGGCTGATCGCCTGGGAGCGCGGCCGAAAGATGGACTTCGCGTCGGCCGGCGTGGATTCGTACTACCACCGGGCGCTGCTGGCGCTGCAGCAGGGCAACAAAGGCAAGGCCGTCGCGTGGGCAGGCAAGCTCATCGACAAACGGCCCGGCGTGTATCGACCCCGACTGGCGCTGGCCTACTGGACGAAGGACGCCGCACTCGCGGGTAAGCTTGCTGAAGAGAACCCCGCCTCGCCCGAGGCGCAGCTGGTGCTCTCGCTGCTGGGCGACAAGTCGGCGGCGGAGGAGATGAGCAAACTCCTGACCGGCAACCCCGGCGGGAAGGAGCAGGTCGACGCCTTCAAGGCAGCGATTACCAAGGGCACGTGGCGGCACATCAAGCGCTACAAGCCCCTGCTGCCGGTCGGCCGGTGAAAAGGCATTCGGTGTCGGGTCATGAGGAATCCGTTTTTCTTGCCGGTGGAGTGTCTGTTGGCCATCGCTGCGGTTGCTCCGGTCTGCGGGAATGAGGTACATTCCAGCGAACGGGTCGGCTGTCTGCGACGTTACAGATGTGGTCCGCCCGGCGAATCAAAAAGAAGCGGCGCCCCCCATTCATCGATGACCCAATGAACCTGGAACCGTTCCAGTAGGGGGGCGCCGTCCGATTTTCCGCCGGGCTCGGCGCGCACCGCGGGCGCCACGATGTTCCCGGATGTTCTCTTCAGCGGGACGTGCAGCCGACGACGCCCGGGCCGACGACTTCCTTCACCCTCTCAGACGTCCGTCGACGCGAGAGGTTCCCGACGCGCGGAATTCCATTTGCGCCCATGGGCGAGGACTACTCGCTCTTGCCGGCTTTGTCCGCGTCGCCGGCCAATGTGTTCGACCGCTTGCGGTCTTTCTTCATCTGGGCGATGGTGGCTGTCTTCTTGCGGGCGGCGCCGGAGCCGGTGCCCGTGCCGCGATAGTCCTTCCGGCGTTTGGCGGCAGAGATGCGTTTTCTGGCGGCTGGGATCTCCTCGGCGTATTGCGGGAGCCAGCGAGCCTGGGCGATAAGCATTTCGTCGGTCATCTGGTCGATTTCGACGGGGTCCAGAACGGCCCCGGTCAGCGGGTCCATCATCATCGCCTGCTTGAGCATCGCCACGTCGCCGTGAATCGCCGCTTCCACCGCGAGGCGCTGGACGCTGATGCTCGCGTTGCACACAGCGGCACAGCCCAGGGGCAGGTCGCCCACTTCGGGCACGGAGATCCCATTGCGATCGACGTAGCAGGGCACCTCGACGATGGCGTCGTCGGGGAGGTTGGTGATCGAGCCATCGTTGGGCACGTTGAAGTGCCCGCGGTAGATCCGCCCGGTTTCCAGGGACTCGATAATGTAGCTGCCATGCTCCGGGCCGCGGGTTTCCGGGTCGATCGGCTTGTCGTCCTGCTTCAGCCAGTTGGGGAAGTCGGTCTTGAACCAGTTGCGTCCCTCGGTGCAGACGCGCAGGTAGCCGCCCGTCTCGCCGTGGATCCAGTCCCGCATGTCGATCCATTTTTCGATCTCGGCGGGGCGCTTGCGGTACCAGGGGACGTACTCGCTGAGGTGGCCGTTACTCTCGGTGCTGTAGTAGCCGAAGCGGCGGAGCATGTCGATGCGGACCTTCTCGGTCTGCGAGTACACCGGGTGCTTTTCGAACCCCTCCAGCAGGGCGTCGGTCCAGTCGATCTCGTCGTAGATCACCTGCACGTACCAGGTCTGGTGGTTGATCCCGGCGCAGATGATATCCACCTCGTCGACGCCGACGCGCGTATACCCCTTCGAGCCGGGCTTCTTGCCCTTGTTGATCAGCAACTCGATGACCTCGGCGATCTGCCGATGGCCTGCCTGTACGCCGTGGCAGAGGCCCACCGTGGGCACGCCGCCGTAGGCGTTGGCTGCCCAGGTGTTCATGGCGTTGGGGTTGGCGTAGTTCAGCAGCATGCACTCGTCGCGGGCGACCTCGCGGATGTCCCGGCAGAAGTTGAGGATCTGCGGGATGTTCCGCTGGCCATACATGATGCCCCCCGCACAGAGCGTGTCGCCCACGCACTGGTCCACTCCGTACTTCAGGGGGATGTCGATATCCAGCTTGAACGCGTCGAGCCCGCCGATGCGCGTGCAGTTGATGACGTAGTCGGCCCCTTCGAGGGACTTTCGCCGCTCGAGGGAGGTTTCCATCTTCGCCGGCAGGCCATTGACGTCGATGTCCTTCTGGATCAGTTGGGCGACCATCTCGAGGTTGCGCTCGTTGATGTCGTGCAGCGCAAAGACGCTGTCCCGCAGCTCGGGAACGGTGAGAATATCGCGGGCCAATCCGCGGCAAAAGCCGACGCTGCCGGCTCCGATAAACGCAATTTTCGTGGGCATGAAGACCTCGGTGATAGGACTAGCATGAGAACCCGGAATCTGTCATTATTTGAACGGGAGGCAGGACCTCAGGGAGCCATTATGGGCAAAGGATCGCTTACACACCACTACTTCGTTGACGAAAGCGGCTGTTTGACCCTTTTCAACCGGAAGGGCCGCTGCATCGTTGGGCGCGAAGGCTGTAGTCGTTTCTTCATGCTGGGGCAGGCGCATCTCGTTGATCCCGAGGAAGCAGCAAAGCAACTGCAATCACTACGCGAGGCCCTCCTAGGCGACCCGTATTTTCGGGGAGTCCCCTCCATGCGTCCCGAGGCTTCCAAGACAGCTCTTCATTTTCACGCCAAAGATGACCTGCCGGAGGTCCGGCGGGAGGTCTTTCACCTGCTGCAGGACATGGATGTCAGAGTACGTGTGATCGTGCGCCACAAGAGCGAGCTTGTTACAACAGCCAGAATGCTGCTGGAGCAGGGTCAGCGATTGACGGACTCCATGATCTACGATGATCTGGTGAAGCGGCTCTTCCGCGATTCACTTCACAAAGCTGACAACAACAGGATCGTATTTGCTCGTCGCGGCAAGAGCGCACGGGCCGAGGCCATCGAAGATGCCATCACAAAGGCCAAGCGGAACTTCGAGAGGAAGTGGAGCATCCCAAGCAAGAAGCCGACCAGTATCATCTCAGCTTTCCCGTGGGAACAGCCCGGCCTGCAGATCGTGGACTACTTCTGTTGGGCTTTGTTCAGAATGCTCGAACGCCACGAAGAGCGGTTCTTTGAACTCTTACGCCCCAAGTACAAACTGATTATCGATTTGGATGACAAGAGAACAAGGCCCTACGGGGAGTACTACTCAGAGCGAAATCCGCTGACTCTTGACAAAATAAAAGCCTTCTAGCGGGCTAGGTTTCCGTAAGCAGTAGCCCGGAAACTCACGGCATGTAGCCGGCGTTCGCCCGCTCCTGAAGGCTCACTCAATAGTACGTCTTCCCGGCCCGGATGATCCACCCCTTTTTCAGTTTTTCTCGCGAATGCGCAACCCCTCAGTTCATCTGCCAGAGCGTGTAGTTCAGCACGCCGGCGAAGGTCACCCACCCCAGGTACGGCAGAAGCAGGGCAGCC
>JBKHCL010000042.1:0-26869 GCA_046541875.1 Phycisphaerae bacterium
CGTTCCATCCCCCACCTGACGGTGGGGGCTTGCTCAGAGGGTTTTCGTGGCATGGGAAGGCACCGGCGTGGGGACGGGCCGCGGGCTCAGAGACGGTTGACGTCGCGCTCATCCTCACGTTGTCGGCGGGAGGTGTCCTGGAGGAACCGCTTCTCGGCATTGGTGAGCGAGCCGATTCCCTCGTCGTGGATTTTCTGCAGGAGGCGGTCGATCTTCTCCTGCTCCCGGGCTTTCTGCTGCATCTTCTTCTTCCACGCGCCCATCTGTACGCGATCCTGGGCTTCTTCGCGGGCCTGCAGCAGGCTGGGCAGCACCCAGATCCAGACCGCCGCCGCCACCGCGCCGCCGAGGTGGGCCACCTGCGACCAGAAATCGGGGTCGAATCGGCCCTGCCCGGAACTGACGCCCATGAGCACCTTGAGGATCATGCCTCCGAAAATCACCACCGCCGCGAGGCGAATGGGGACCGGGAAAAACAGGAAGATGATACGGAAATGCGGAAAGAGCACCGCGCAGGCGAGCACCACACCGTACACGCCGCCGGACGCCCCGATCAGCGGGAAGTGCGGCGGCAGGTTCATCAGGTGACCCATCACCACATACGCCAGCCCGGCACAGACGCCGCAGGAGAGGTAGAACTTCACGAACGCCTTCGAGCCCCACTTCTGTTCCAGGGGCGTTCCCAGCATGTACAACCCGAGCATGTTCAGCGCGATATGAAAGATTCCCCCCGTGGAATGGAGGAACTGGAACGTGATGTATCGCCAGATCTGCCACCAGCCGGCTGCCGTCGCCCCGAGGTAGTGCGCCAGGGGCACCTCGCCCTTGCCTGCGATTCCCACGAGAATCTGCAGGCCGAACCCAACGCCGTTGAGTATCAGCAGGATCTTGACGGCCGCTGCGGGCTTGGGCAGGCCGATGCCCATACCACCACCGCCACCCATGAACGGGCCTCCCCCGCCGCCGTGGCCTTGATCTTCTCGCCAATATGTTCGATTGCCCAGTCCCATACTGCCTCAATTGGTCCGGTGTTCTCGGCTACTTCCGGTCCGTCGCGTCGCGTCGCATCCAGTACCACGCCAGGGTGGCGATGGTCTTGCCGTCGCGGATGGTCCCGTCAAGAACCATCTGCCGGACCCGCTGCTCGGGAAGCACGTCGACCTCGATCTGCTCGTAGCCTTCGAGGTTCTGCCGGCCGTCGGTCAATCCGGTGGCCAGGAACGCGTGCATCTCTTCGTTGCTCGTACCCGGGGTGGTGTAGAACATCCCCATCGGGCGGATCTCATCGGCGGTGTAGCCGGTCTCTTCGGTCAGCTCGCGTGCGGCACAGACGGCCGGGACTTCGTCTTTCTCCAGCATACCGGCCGGCAGTTCCCAGAGCGTCTGATCGACGGCGAACCGGTAGTTGCGGATCATCACGATCGACCCATCCCCCAGCACGGGCAGAATGACCGCGGCTCCGGTGTAGAGAATCAGGTCGCGATCGACGACGTTCCCGTCGGGCATTTTCACGCCCACCTTATGCACTTCGGAAACTCGCCCCTCGTAGATCAACTCATCGTGCTCAAATCTCGATTTCATGGCGAAGGATTATATCAGCGCCACGGGTCGCTTGCGAAACTCCCCCTGATTTTGTACCCGTCCCCGCGACGGCCAAGCCGCCCCGAGGCCGACGCTATCGGCCCATCAACACATCGAGCGTGTCTCGCGGCTGGCGGGTTTCGGGGTCCACCAGGCCGAAGCTCGTTCCGGCGTAGTCCCAGTGCGACCAGGCAATCTCATGCGACTCGAACAGGTCGATCAGGTCGCGATACCACCGCAGGCGGTCGTCGGTGGGTGTCTGGCGTACCGCCCCGAACTCCCCGCAATGCAGCGGCAGGCCGGTTTCCTTCGCCTTGGCAAGGGGCTGGGCGAGCATCTCGGCCATCTTCTCGGCGTCGAAGTGCTCGTTCCAGTCCATCAGCTCCTGCTTCTCGGGGCAGTCGGGCAGCGCACGAATCGCCTCGGGCGGGGCCTGCACGCCGGGGTAGTTCGTGGGGCCGTCGTAAATGCGGCAGGGAGTCCAACTCGCCCGGTAGTGCGTGATGAGCATCGGGTAGTAGAAATGGAATGTGCAGATGAGGTTCTCGTCGTCGGGCACGTCCAAAGCGTCGTAGGTGACGACGTTATTGAACTTGTTCGAGCCGATCAGCACGGTCCGCGTGGGTTCGCCTTCGCGGATGGCCGCCAGCGGAACGCGCAGCACGCGGTTCCAGTCGTCTTCGTCGGGGGCGACGGCCTCGTTGAGCAACTCATAGGCGACGCGGTCTTCGCTGCGCGACTGGAGCCGACCGGACAACTGGCGCCAAAGGTCGCCGAAATGCTCCACAGCGGCCGGGTCGGTCCACAGCGGCGAGGTCTCGCCGGTGAGGAAGTAGTGATCCCGCAGGATGTGCAGATCCACGACCGCGCGCAGGTCGGCCTGCTCGCACCAGTCCAGCACCCGATCCATGAGGTCCCACGCCTCGGCGTCGGGGAGATTGTCCTCGGACCACATCTGCTCTTCGTCGATGGGCAGGCGGACGTGGTCCATGCCCCACCCCGCGATCTGCTCGATGTCGCTCTTGTGAAGATACTCCGCCCGCTCAACGCCCCGCTTCTTCGATTGGCTGAGGTAGTGCGAGAGGTTCACGCCGCGTCGGATGCGGAAACTCATAGCCGGTTCCTTTCGCCGCCGTTACGACTTGCCCGACAGTCGGGCGTACAGGTTCTTGACGGTCGTAAACGCCTGCTTCGCCCGGCGATACTCGTCCACGACGCCCTTGTTGTTGAACGCCCTGGGACGCCCGATGGCCTTGCCCACCTGGTGGGAGGTGCGACAATCGCCGAACTGCCAGATCGTCAGGCCGAAGAACCGGTCGCTGGTCTCGAACATATGCTCGATGACGACGGTCAGCAGCTTGCTCTGGTACTGCTCGCTCCAGCGCGTCTCGTGGTCGTCCCGCCAGCCGTAAAGGGCACCGGCCCCGATCTCGGCGATCATCATCGGTTTGTCGTCGAAGCCTTCGTCCTTGAACCGTTTCACGACCTTGTCGATGAACGCGGGGACCGCCTCGATATCCGAACCGTACCAGCCCGGATAGATGTTGATGGCGACGATGTCGGCCAGATCCATGCAGATATCGTGCTCCCAGCGGTTGCAGGCGTAGGTCACCGGACGGGTCGGGTCGCACTGGCGGATGTGGGCAATGAGCGCCTCGTACCCTTTGCGGGCGTCGGCATCGTTGGAATGGGACTCGTTGATCAGCCCCCACATGATGACCGAGGGGTGGTTCTTGGCGGCAGCGATCATCTCGCCGAGATTGGTCTTCTGGGCGTTGACGAATTTCGGGTCGGTCAACTGCTCAGCCGTGTGCTGCCAGCCGATCCCCTCATTCCACACGCACAACCCCATCTCGTCGCAGAGATCCAGGAACCGCACGTCTTGGGGATAGTGGCTGCCACGAACGAAGTTGCAGTTCATTTCCTTGAGTTGCTGGACGTCTGAGACGATCAGTTGGCTGGGCAACCCATGCCCGAACTGCGGATGTGCCTCGTGCCGGTTGAACCCCAACAGCCGCTGGGGCTGACCGTTGATGCACACATCGCGGCCGTTGACCTCCACCGTGCGAATACCCGTCCGCTCGCGCAGGTCGTCTTCGCCCAGCCGCACATGCACCATGTGCAGGTTGGGCTCCTGCGGCGACCACAACGCCGCCCCGGGAAGCTCGATGGTTCGCCCGATCTTGCCGAAGCGGTTGTCCAGCGTGACCGTATCGCGAATCTTCTCCTCGCCGTCGACGGTAATGACCAGCTCCGGCGAGAGCGGCTTGGAGGTTGCCTGGTATTCGATCTCCACGCGCAGGGTTGGCGGGTCGATGCTCTCGGTGACCACGCGGACATCGTTGATGTTCAGCTCGCCGAGGCGGTGCAGTTCCACCCCGCGCGAAAGCCCGCCGTAGTGATACCAGTCGAAGTAGTCCAGGTGCAGCGGGCAGCGGTCGTAGTCGATGCGGTTGTCCACCAGCACGACGATTTGGACCTCGCCGGGCCCGTCCGGTGTGAAGTCGGCCGCGAACTGCGTGAACCCGCCGAGGTGTTCGGCGATCTGCTTACCGTCCACGAACACGCGGGCCGCGTGGTGTACCCCGTCCAGAATCAGCCGATGCGGCGTGGCGTCGGTCACCAGGGCGGTCTTACCGAAGGCCGACATCCCGCGGGCTCCGGGGTATCCGGGCGTCGCGTCGAAGTTGCCCGGGATGGCCATCACTTCCTCGAAGCTGATCCGGGCAGGGTCGACCTCGTCGAACTCCACCTCGCCGAGGAACTGAAAATCCCAGAAGCCGCCCAGATCCGTCGCATTTCTCCGGTCGTGTCGCCGATATCGTCGCTGCATGAGTCGTCCTTGCCCCGCTGGGGCGCTCGGGTCTTGTTGCGAACGCGGGAGTATAGAGGGTATCCGGGCGAATGCAAAGGGTGGATTGCTTCAAGAGGGCGCGATGAGCGCATAAAAAAGGGTAAGCCGCAAATGTCGATCGTCCCAGGCGAAGGGCGCAGGTACTTCAGGGCTCCTCGATCCCTGCCTATGGAAGGCCGAGTCAACGGCGACTTACCCCATTGACCGACATCATTATAAAGCGTCTCGCGGAATTGTGTCAATACAATCGACGGATTTGCAGAATATTCACAACCGCCCTTTTCGGCACTCTGCCCCCCGGGGAGACCTCCCAAAGCCCCGGGGAATGAGCCTCAATATCGGCCTGATTCGCCATTGCCGTTCAGGTTACGCCCTCCCTCGTCCGATACCCCCACCGGATGGAGCGCCGTGCTCGCCGGCCGGGTTGAATCTCTCCGCCCCTGGGGTGAACAAACGCTGCCGGCCGACGTCTATTAAGATGCCGCCCGGCAAACCCCACGCAGAACGGACAGCCCCGACGTCGATCGGCTGCAATATCCGACGCGGAGGCCCGTTTTGCCAGAGGAACCGAATCACCAATCGAAGGAATCGACCATGCTGACGGGGATGGAACATCTTGCCGCCGAATCGACGGAACCGCCCATCGAGGAGATCTGGCAGACCTCGCTCGCGCTGAGCGGGGAACACCGACGGGGCAAATTCGAGCCCGACTTCTTCCACCAGGTGGAGTTGCCCTCGGCGCGATGGCTCAAGCAGGCCGTCGACGCCTGAGACTCATACCTGCCCCATCCGTCCGCGGGGCAGGCTCTTTCCGCATCGCCCGATCGGTCTTTACAGCCCGAAGATTCGCGCCAGGTCCTGCCAGGTCAGCAGCAGGAAGACGATTCCCAGCAGCGCCAGCCCGGCGATCTGAATGATGTTCACCACCTTCAACGGCAGGGGCTTCCCGCGGACCTTCTCGATGAGCAGGAACACGGCATGGCCGCCGTCGACCACGGGAATCGGCAGGAAGTTCATCACCGCCAGAACCGCCGAGATGAAGGCCATGAAGTACAGAAAGTGGATGGGCCCCTCGCGGGCGACCTTGATGGCCATGTCTCCCATGCCGACCGGTCCGGCGACGGCCTTGTGCGAGACGTCACGGGTGATGAGGCCCTTCAGCGTAAAATACCCCCACACGATGTGGCGGAGTGTCTCGCTGCCTCCCCACGCCAGAGCGTTGATGGGATTGTCGAAGGAAACGGTCACCTGCAGCGGCTGGAATGCCACACCCAGTTGGGCGATGAAATTCTCCGGGGAGAACTGCTCGTCGGTCAGTTCCCGCGTAAGCTCAGCCGTGAATGTATCCCCGCCCCGCCGAATCGTCAGCACGACCGGCTTGCCCTGCAGTTTCTGCAGCCGGGCGTAGAGCTGCGTCCAGGTGTCCACGGGCTGACCGTTGACCGCGACGACCTCGTCGCCCGCGAGAATCGCCTCGTTGGCGTCGGCTGCCGGTGAGTCCTCCCGCACGCCGGCGATGATCAGGTGCTCATTGTCGTAGCCGATGTGAATGCCCATCATCGCCTTCCCGTCCTGCTCGGCGGGCTCGACGGTGAGAGTTTCGCGCTTGCCGTCGCGCAGGACAACGGCGGTGGTCTTGCCGCCCAGGACCTTCTTATTGACCTTGGTCACGTCGCGATGCGTCGGCGGAAGGTGGTCGCCATACCCCACGATGATGTCGCCCTTCTTGATGCCCGCGTCCTCGGCAGGCGAGCCGGGAACCACGTCGCGCACCTTCAGCCTCGGCGAGAGACCGAGGATCTCCAACGGCTCGGGAGCGTCCAGATCGTCGGCAGGAACTTCGATGCTGTTGCCGTCGGTTGTGCGGAAAACAAGCGTCTCGCCGTTGTCGCTGTGGTCGATCAGTTCGCCGCGGATCCGTCGGCCGTCCTTGAGGGCGAAGTAGCTCTCGCCGTTCATCGTGAGTTTCGGGTGAATCTTGAGCGTCTTCGTCTTCCCGTCGCGCTCGACGGTGGCCTCGGTGGGCTCGCCGGTAAGTCTCTTGAGAATCGGTTCGAGGTCCCAGAACTGCTCGACGGGTTGATCGGCCACCGCCACGAGGCGATCGTCCTGCTTGAACGGCGAGCAGGGATCCATCGCCTGCTGAACCACGGTGCCGGCGGGCTTCTCGATGCCCATGCTCCAGACCTTGATCCCCGTCCCGGGCAGCAGCAACCGCTTGAGACCGATCCTGCCCCTGCCGGTCCAGGTCACCCCGTTGGCGTCGCGCTTGACCACCACGGGAAACTCGGTCCCCTTGCCGGCCAGAAGAGAGTTCATCTGAATCACGTCGAACCGGTTGATCGGATCGCCATCGAAGCTTACGAACCGGTCGCCGGCCTTGAGACCCCTCGCCGGGGGCGGGGAGACCTCATTGGGCGCCGTAGCCGGCAGGTCCCACGTCAGTTGTACCGTCTCCGCCGGCGAACCGGGAACCACGCCACCCACCACCGGGGCCGAGAACTTCTTGCCGATCATGCCCACCAGCAGAAACAGCAGCGCCGCGAAGATCACGTTCATCACCACACCGGCGGCGATTACGGCAAACCGCTGCCCGACGGACTTCGCCGCGAAAGACTTCGGATCCAGCGTGTCGTCCTCCTCCAACGGCGCGAAGTCCTCCTGGCCAAGCATCTTGACGTAACCGCCCAGGGGGAACGCGCAGAGACAGTAGTCCGTTCCGCCGCGTTTGATCCCCACCAGCCTGGGACCGAATCCCAGGGCGAACCGCTCGACGTGGATGCCCACCTTCCGGGCCACCAGGAAGTGTCCCAGTTCGTGAACGAACACCACCAGCCCCAACCCCAGCACAAACTGAAGTGCGGGCCAGATCCACTCAAACCATACGTTTGCGATCATCGACGATGCCAATACGTCCATTCGATCCTCAATCCAACCGGGGTTTCAGGTCTCGTTGATTCGGGGCTCGCGGGCAGGGCCGCTCAACCGTCCAGGACCCGTCGAACTTCCTGCCGGGCCCAGGTATCCGCCGAGCGGAGCGAAGATACGCTTAGTTCGTCCGCTTTGGGACACCGGTTCATTATTTCTTCGACAATCGGGACGATCCTCCCGAACGAAATCTTGTGATCCAGGAACGCCGCGACCGCTTCTTCGTTGGCGGCAGAAACGACGGCCCCGCTCAAACCGCCCCGCCGGATGACCTCGAACCCGATTCCCACGCCCCGCTCGAACCGCCCTGCCGGGTGGGCGAATCTCAGCGCCCCGAGGCTGGGCAGGTCCAGCGGCTGGGTGTGACGGTCGGGCCGATCAGGGTAGCACAGCGCGTAGGCGATGGGGAGTTTCATGTCCGGCCGGGCGAGTTGGGCAATGACGTTGCCGTCACAGAATTCCACCAGCGAATGCACGATGGACTCGGGGTGAATGAGCACGTCGATCTGGTCGGCCGACAGGTCGAACAACCAATGCGCCTCGATCACTTCCAGGGCCTTGTTGACCATCGTGGCCGAGTCGATCGTGATCTTCCGCCCCATCGCCCAGGTCGGGTGGTTCAGGGCGTCGTCGACGGTGGCCCGGGCAACGGCAGACTCGTCCCAGTCGCGCAGCGACCCGCCCGAGGCGGTGATGGATACCTTCCGCACCTCAGCGGGACGGCCGCTGGCGAGGCACTGGAAGATGGCCGAATGTTCGCTGTCCACCGGGAGGACGGAAACACCGGCGGCGCGGGCGGCGGGCATGACGATCGCGCCGGCCATCACGAGCGTTTCCTTGTTGGCGATCGCCAGCGTCGCCCCCTGCCGGATTCCCTCGAGCGTGGGTTCCAGCCCGACCGCCCCCACGACGGCCGAGAGCAGCACGTCCGGTCGACTGCGGGCCACAAGCTCCACCAAACCCTCCTCACCGGCGAGCAACTCCGTGCCCGCGGGGAGTTCGGCCCGCAACGCGGAGACATCCTCGCCGTTGGCGACCGCCACCAGCGGAGGACGAAAGCGACGAGCCTGGTCGGCCAGCAGACGGATGTTCGTTCCGCCTCCCAGGGCGCAAACCTCCAGGTCGGGGTTCTCGGCGATGACATCCAGCGCCTGAGTGCCGATGCTGCCGGTGGAACCGATCAGGCACACCCGCCGTGGGGCCGAGTTGTGTGGGTTTGCGTGCAAGGGGTTGTCCATTCTTACGAACGGAGTGCCCTCTCACAAGACAAAACAAGGCTTGGTTCGAGATGGCCTTATCGACCGGTCCTACGCGATGACCTGGTCGATGACGCGTCGGAGGTCTTCGATCTGGTAGGGTTTGGAGGCGGCCGCCAGGAATCCTTCGGAGGCGTACTCATTGATATCCGGATCGCTTCCGCTGGAGACGATCGCCCGCACGTCCGGGTCCAACGCCCGCAGCCTGGCCATCGCCTCGCGTCCGTTCATCCCGTTCTGCACGGTGAGGTCGAGAATGACCAGATCGATCGGCCGATCGGAGCCCATCGCCTCGCGATACGCCTCGACCGCCTCTTCGCCATTCCGCGCGGTGGCCACATCGTAGCCAAGATGGGTCAAAAGGCGCTGGGTTACCTTGAGAACCGTCTCTTCGTCGTCCATCAGCAGGACGCGACGTCGTCCCGCCGAACCCCCTGGTTCGGAAGACTGATACTGTGAGTCTGACATCATATACTCCTGAGGCGATGTGCCCGTCGCCTGCGTTTCGCGGAGTTGCCCGGCTCCGCTAGGGGTCCGTTCGGAATTTCGGTTACGTCCTGTCCTCCCCAACGGTACCGCCACAATACCATATTCACCTTAGCTGCACCAGCCGGAATTGCGGATTTCACCACAACTCACCCGTAAAAACCCGGGCATTGTCCTGATCCCCGCTATAATACAATTTTGCATCACACGTATTTTAGCGCTCATGGTCGCACAGTCGGACAACTTCCGCACTTTTCTCAGCTCGCCTCGCCCTCGATTCGCCTTCCGCGGGCCGATCCACCCTCAGTTTCCCTGCCGGCGGGTTGCACTTCGCCTGCCGGCCAATCACAATGTCAGACCTTCATCGGTATCGCAGAACGCAAGCAGGGAGCATTGGTGACCGCGACGATGGTCTGGACATTCTCACAGCAACTCGGGCACGTGTTCTACTTCATCGTGCTTCCGGTGCTCCTGCTGGCGGGCATCGGCTTCGCGCTGCAGCGGAAGTTCACACTCGAAATGCGCACGCTGCGATACCTGAACTTCTACTTCACGATCCCCTGCGTGATCTACGCCTCGGTGGTCACCGCGCGGGTCACCCCCGGCGACGTGGGAACCGTCGTGCTGTTCACCCTGGCGATGATGGCGGCCGCCGGCTCGTTGACGTGGATCGTGGCCGTCCTGCGAGGCGTTCCCAAACACCATCGCAACGCCATGCTCATGACCGTGATCTTCATGAACAGCGGAAACTTCGGCCTGCCGCTGCAATCCCTGGCGTTCCGTCGTTTCGGTCTCGGGGCTGAGGCCCGCTCGCTCCAGGCGTTCGCGATGATTACCCAGAACTTCGCCACCTTCACGCTGGGCATCCTGCTGGCGGCAGGCGGGGGTAAGCGCGACTCGCACTGGAAGCAGAACATGGTGCATATCCTCAAGTTCCCCCCGGTCTATGCGCTCATCGCGGGCATCCTCACCGTGCAGATCCGCACGTGGATCAGTCCGGAGTCGGCCGACAACGTATTGGGAGCACTTCGGCCGTTCTGGGAGGTGGTCCGCCACATCCAGCATGCGTTCATCCCCCTGGCGCTGTGTACTCTCGGGGCGCAGCTGGCGCTGGTGCGAACCGGCGGGAAGACCTACCCGATCACCCTCAGCGTGGTGCTTCGGCTGCTGGTTGCCCCGGCCATCGGCGTGGGAATGGTCTACCTCTTCGGGCTGAAGGGGTTCCTCGCCCAGATGCTCCTGATCTCCACCAGCTACCCCACTGCCGTCAACTGCATGATGCTCTGCCTGGAGTTCGACAACCACCCCGATTTCGCCGCACGCACGGTGTTCTACTCCACGCTGCTCTCGCCCGTCACGGTGACGGCTGTCGTCTTCCTCGCCCAGAGCGGGCTGCTGCCGGGCCTGGCCATCTGACCGTTTCCCGCCTATCGGGGCTGCTGGAAGATGTCCCGGGTTACGAAGCTGTACACCTTCGTGTCGAACTCCGTGCAGATGAGGAACTCGAAAGCCGTGTGCGTGCGACCCTCGGCGACCTTGAACTTGTACGTGATTTTGGCTGAGTCGCTGAACGGATCGCTCTTGGTCCACCGCCCTCCGCCGATGCGCTTGCCGTCGCTGTCCAGCGCGTAGACCGACTCGATGAATGCTCCCTTCAGCCCGTCAAATCGTCTTTTGCACTGGGCGGTAAGCGTGAGCTGACGGTTCGCGTCCATCTTCAGCCCGCTGATGCGAACGGCGATGTCGTCGTGAATCCTGGTGGATTTCTCCATCACGATGGCAGGAAGGTTGGCACTGGTGCGCTGCCGGGCAACGACGATCTTCGACGACACGCCGAGTTTCTCGATGGCGTGGGCGCTCTTGCGCAGCTCGGCGTCGTGCACTTCGATTTTCGCCAGACCGTTGTGGAACGCGGCGTAGGATCCGCTGCGGTGACTGGTACTGCGGCGAGGCTTGGCCTTGATGTAAATGTTCGTGCCATTGGCGACCAGCGCACCGTCCACGCGCAGGCGATTGCTCACGCAGACCGCGTCCACGTCGTCCGGATGACGGATCGAGCCGGCCATGTCCAGCTCGTGCTTGGTCTTCTTCTTCTCCACGAAGTCGACCTTCGAGTCCATTTTCAACTCGTGCCACTGGATGGCCCACTCTTTCGAGTCGTCCATGAACACTTTCAGCCCACCGTGCCATTTGGCCAGATCGGCCTCCGCCCCCGCCGACAGACTCACCCACAGACACGCACCCGCCAGAACCGCCGCCATCGCAAACCGCTTCATGACATGCTCCCTTTCAGACCAAACGCTCTCGCCAGTAAATATACCATCCCACCTCGGCCGACCGATAGGATCATCCCGGCGTCTCCATGCGGGGATCCTCGATTGATCTTCACCCCCTGCTGCGATAGGGTTTGCCGGAACCGACACTCAACCCCACCGGGAGCATGTTCCATGAGCATTGACGTCCATACCCACGCCTTCCCCGACAAGATCGCCTCCCGCGCCATCAAGAAGCTCTCCGAGATGGGCGACTGGTCGGCCGTCGGGAAGGGAACCGTCCGCGACCTGCTGAAATCCATGGACCGCGCGGACATCGACGTGTCGGTGGTCTGCCCGATCGCCACCAGGCCCGACCAGGCCGAGGGCATTCTCACCTGGTGCAGGGAGATCCGCTCGGAGCGCATCGAACCGTTCCCGTCCGTGCACCCCGACACGCCCGACGCCGGCGGCTGGGTGAAGCGGTTCGCCGAGGAAGGCTTCGCGGGCATCAAGCTGCATCCGATGTACCAGGAGTTCGCCGCCGACGAGGAGCGGATGGACCCCATCTACGCCGCTGCCGTCGAGACCGGGTTGGCCGTCACGCTGCACTGCGGACGGGACATCGCCTTCGACCCCGACGACGACCGGGCGGGCATACGCCGGCTGCGGGGGATCATTGACCGATTCCCGGGCATCCGCATGATCTGCACGCACATGGGCGGCTGGAAGGCGTGGGACGAGGTCCGCCGGTTGCTCATCGGGCAGGACGTGTGGCTGGAGACGTCCTTCAGCCTGCGATTCCTCGAACCGGACGACGCCAGAGAGATGATCGAAGCACACGGCGTCGGCCGCGTGATGATGGGCTCGGATTGGCCCTGGAACGACCAGCGCGAAGAGATCGACTCAATCAAAGCTCTCGGCCTCGATAAAGACGACCAACGGAAACTCCTCTTCTCCAACGCCGCCAGGCTGCTGGGATACTGAAAACCACCCGACTCGCGACAGGCAACGGATTTACTCCGCCCGCAACAAGTTGCGGGCCCTACGGTTAGCGAACAGCGAACTGCGTCCGTTCCGCCCTGCGCGCTCGCTTGGCCGAACTCGACAAACGCCCGGGATGCGATGTCCTGCGTGGCTTCGTCGATTCCTCGTGGGGTCACCGGACAGCGTTTCCTTTCGGGCGGCTACAGTTTAAGTCCGCGCTTGGGCGGGTTGATGGTCACGATCCGCCATCGGCCGTCGTCTTCCTTGACCCATTCCAGGTCCCAGATGAGCGAATCTCGGCCGTTGTCGCCGTAATGGATGATGGTAACGACATTCATCGTCGCCCTGCCGTCATGGATTTCCACGGTCGGGCGATGGATGCGGACCTCCCGGACGCGGTACGAGTCGGCCCGTTGCTCGACCAGGTCGATCACGGTGCGGCGGTCCAGCAGGTCGGGCTGTCCCAACCCCGCGCTGAACTGGGCGGACTTGCTGAGCACCCGTTCGAGCTCGTCGTGGGCCCGGCCGTCGCGCACACTCTCGGCCAGCCGATCGGTGGATTGAAGAATCTGCTCGCGATCCGTCACGACCGCCCGCTCCAGGGCGAACACACCCAGCCCCAGCGCGATCGGCAGGAGCATCCACTTCGCCGCCCGTCGACCCCGGCGAACCAGCCAGCGGGCCAGGAGCCCCGCCTCGATGAAGATCAGCGCCGCGTAGACGGGCGTCGGGCTCTCGAAGAATGTCTCGCTCAGCCATTCCATGCGAAGCATTCTAACCCCGAACGGCCGCGGGCTAAAGGTTTTCGTCGCTTCGGGGCGATACAAAGGACGGACACCCCCATGGACGACACCCCCCGAAACCAGCCCGATGCGCCTCGGCGCATGAAAATCTCCCAGGCCGCCCGACAGGCCGGCGTGAGCAAGCAGACCGTGGAATATTACGTCATGCTCGGGCTGGTCGAACCGATCCGCGAGGGGGAGAAACGCCGACGATTCTTCACCGACGAGCACGTGCGGCGCATTCGCCTGATCCGCCAACTCAACCAGACCGGCTACACACTCCGGGCGATCAAGGAAACCTATCTGAAGTAGCATTCCCCGCCCGGGGGATGGTTTCTTCGCGCCTTGGAGCGGGGGTTACTTTTATCGTCCCGCCGGTTCGGCTACAGTACGTCCGATGGCCAAGAGTTTTGTTCGGATATCCCTGGCGACGAAGTTCCGCCTTCTGTTCGGCACGGCCGTTCTGGGCATCATCGCCGCTGCGCTGATCGTGCCATGGTATTTCATGGAGCTCCTGGCCGAGCAAGGCCTGCAGCGACCGGCCGAGGAACTCGCGAGGCTGCGGATCAGTGAATGGATTCGCGAGCACCCCATCAAGGAGCGTCGCCACCTCGCGACCGACAAGGGAAGCACCGTGGTGCAACTGGCGTCGGCCGACCGGGACGACCGCGTGGAAGGCCCGTATCTGGTGGTCTTCGACGACGAGTACAACCCGTCGCGCGAGATCGACCCGCCCGCCAAGCAGGCCGCCGGAACATTCATCCGCCAAGGCGACCGTCAACAGGCGATGATCCGCGCCGAAGACGAGGAAGGCGGAACGGTGTACCGCTACTTCCACGCACTCCGCGCGCAGCCCGACTGCACGAAATGTCACTCCGACGCGATCAATCCCGTAATCCGTTCATTCCAGCAGGGGCAATTGGTGGGCATGGTCACCCTCTCGCTGCCCGAGGAGGCCGCCTCCAGCGAAATGGTGCGTCTGACGCGATTCGCCCTGGCCATCGGCGGCGGGCTGGCGACGCTGCTGGCGTTTTTCCTGTTCGCGGCCATCACGCAGCGACTGGTGCTTCGCCCGGTTCGGCGTCTGCGCGAGATGGCCGACAACGTTACCGAGGGCGATCTGTCGGTTCGCAGCAACCTGACCACCGGCGACGAACTCCAGCGCCTCGGCGAGAGCTTCAACGAGATGCTCGAAGCCATCGAGGACCAGACCGACCGCCTGCGATCGGCCAATCGCGCCCTGGACCTGAAGCTCAACGAGGTCGCCCAGGCGAACGTCACGCTCTACGAGGCCAACGCAGTCAAGACCGAGTTCGTCGCCAACGTCTCTCACGAGCTGCGCACGCCGCTCAACAGCATCCTGGGCTTTGCCGACCTGCTCGGGGAGGCCGAGGACGACCGCGTGCGACGCTGGGGGCAGAATATCTCATCGGCGGCCCGCAACCTGCTGAACATGATCAACGACATGCTCGATATGGCCAGGATCGAAGCCGGAAAGGCCAACGTCAACTTCGACAAGGTCTCGGTTCTCGATGTCTGCCAGACACTCGTGGCGCTGGTCAAACCCCTGGCCGACAAGAAGGAGCTGACCCTCTCGACGGAGTTCGATCGCGATCTGCCGTTGATCGTCACCGACAGCGGCAAGCTCCAGCAGATCCTCTACAATCTGCTGAGCAATGCGGTGCGCTTCACGCCCCCCGAGGGCGAGGTCACCATCAGCGCTCGCACCCGCGGGGCGTTCGAGTCCGACGCGCCACCCTCGGAGGTCGAAATCGCCGTGCGCGATACCGGGCCGGGCATTCCGGAGTCCGAGCAGCAGCACATCTTCGAGAAGTTTTACCAGGTCGATCGCGGCCTCACGCGCCAGGCAAAGGGCACGGGGCTGGGGTTGGCCATCTCCCGCGAGCTGGCGTCACTGCTGAAGGGAACACTCACGCTGGACAGCACCGCCGGGCGCGGCGCGACGTTCACCCTCACGCTGCCGATCGACCCGCGCGAAGACGACGAACAACCCCGCCCGTGACGGCTTGGACGATCAGTACCACACCACCACGATGACGTTTTCCTCGGCCTTCTTGCCCACCATCGTGCCGGTCATGTGCCCGACGTGCTTGACCTCGATTTCCTCGCTGTCGATCCAGTCGTTGATCATGTTCTCCATGTGCAGCAGCGAGCTGTCGGCGACCTTCGAGTGAAACACCCGGCAGCGGGTCGCGCCGGTGCCGGTGAGGTTGACCGGGCGTTGGAAGTCCTTCTTGTGCGAGACGTTCTTCGCCGCGGCCGCCCCGAACGCCTGCATGCCGCCGCCCTCTCCGGTGGGCTCCTCCACCAGGGTGAGCGGTTCTTCCTCGTCCACCGGTTCGGGTTCGGGGTCCTCCCCGGCGAAAATCGGCTTGTTCTCGTCGTCGCCTTCGGGTTCCAGCGAGATCGGCTCGTCGTCTTCGAACTTGAAATCGTCTTCGGCTGACATGCAATACTCCCGGTGAGAGACCGCGGAACGCCCCACGCGGAACGCCCCATAGATGTGTAACACCGATGGTATCGCTCCGGCCCTCCAACGTCAACATTGCGCCCCACGTCGAGAGCCGACGGAGCCGGCTTGCAGAAACTCCCGTCGCCCTGCTATGTTGAAGGAGTCATGCAACAGACGCCCCGGACATCCCGCTCCCACACCGCCGGGCCGGACTTGACCGCCGGGCCGGGACAGTCGCGCAACATTGTGATCCTGGTGCTGTTCCTGCTGGCGATCGGGGGAGTCGTCGCGATGAACTGGCTGCGATCCTCCGACGCGATCCAGCCGATCAACCATCCGCCGCTGAAGCCCTCCCTCGCCGACGAGTTCCGCGGCATGAGCATGCAGCTGTGGTCCGGGAGCCCGTCGCACCCCTACAGGAAATACATCCGCCAGATCGCCACCACCCGGGCCAACACGATCTCGCTGGTCCCGCATGGCTACCAGGAGAACGCCACCTCCTCCAGCGTGTTCCCGGATGTGCGACATACCCCCAGCGATGAGCACTTCGTTCGGCTGATCCGCTACGCCCGCTCCCAGGGGCTGCGAGTGGTCCTCATGCCCATCGTCCTGCTGGAGAACCCGCGCAGCGGCGAGTGGCGCGGCAAGATCAAACCCGACGACTGGGAGCACTGGTGGGAGAGCTACACGAACTTCATCCTCCGCTACGCCCGGATCGCCGAGGAGGGCGGCGCGGAGGTGTTCATCATCGGCTCGGAACTGGTCCGCACCGAGGGCAAGGAAGCCCAGTGGCGCCGGCTGATCCACGAGGTACGCAAGGTCTACGACGGACGGCTGAGCTACTCGGCCAACTGGGACCACTACCGTCAGATCGCCTGGTGGGACGCGGTGGACATCGTCGGGCTGACCACCTACTTCGACCTGACCGACAAGGGCAAGAACCCGCCGACGCTGGAAAACCTCACAGCCGCCTGGGGCGAGATCCGGCGAGAGATCGTCACCTGGCAGAAGCTGGTGAACCGACCGATCCTGTTTACGGAGGTCGGTTGGCCCAGCCAGGCCACCGGCGCGCAGCAACCCTGGAACTACTACGGCGCGGAGGATAAACCCGACCACGCCCTGCAGGCCCGCTGCTTCGAGGCGTTCTTCCGGACCTGGTTCCAACAGCCTGAAATGACCGGCTACCTCCTGTGGGAATGGCGGAACAATCCCGCCCAGGAAATCACCGACCCCGACGCATGGAAGCGGGACGTGGGATACATCCCCGCCGGCAAACCGGCCATGGATATCATCCGGAAATACAACGCCATGCCCCCGCTGGACAAGCCCCAGCCGACATCGCAACCGACCTCGGGGCCCGGTTGAGGCAGCCCGGAGCTGATCTCGTGTCGGCCAACCTTGTCGGGAGGGACGGAGCAAACCCGGGTGTTGTCGAACATTGAAAGCACCGCCGCACGAAGCCCCCTCTTGAGCGAAGTGAACGGTGGGGGTATGAAGGATCAACGCCCAACGAACCGTGCCAGGCCGACCCGCACCGCAGAATGGAGTTGACCATGCCCAGCCCTCATCCCGCCCGCGTCTGTGTGGTGTTCGCCCTGCTGCTGTTGCCGTCCGTGGTTCGGGCCGAGGGGACCGTCCGGGACATTCGGCCCATCGGCGGGGTGCTGCACGCTGCCGGCGAGCGAGGACTGCTCCTGCGAAGCAACGACGACGGTAAGACCTGGACGCCTCTCCGCTCACCGACCGATGCCCATTGGGAAAGTTTCGCCGGGGACGCCAACGCCCTGGTGCTCATCGGCGGGCAGGCGTCACCGGGCAATCCGCTGGGTTCCGGGCAGGCCGCCATGTACCGCCGTGAGGCAGGCGACGCGAACTTCGCCCCCCTGCCCGCCCGGCCGCCGGGTTGGCTGAGAGGCGGGCTGGTTCGCGGAAAGCTCGCTGCCGTCTATGGCGAGGCAACGCCCGAAACACCCGCCGGCATGGCCCGCACCGTCACCGGCGGACGCCGCTGGACGCCCGTGAAATCCGACAACCATGGGCCCCTGCTGGGCGGGACGTTTCGCACGTGGCGCGAGGGGTACCTGCTGGGAACCCGCCACCGCATTGTGGCGCTGAGCGACCTCAAGGAACCCGCCGACCGCCCTGCCGACGTACAGGCCGACGTGTCGCTGCGATGCGGGGCGTTTGTAACGTCCGACGCCTTCTGGGCCGCCGGCGACAACGGTCTGCTGCTGCGCCGTCAGCCCGCCGGTCGGCCCTGGTCGGTGATTCCCGCCCGACTGCCCGCCGGGTCGCGACGTCTGACGGATTTCACCGCCATCGCCACCGACGGCGAGGGACGCGTTTGGCTGGGCGGGGGGCAGGCGGGCTTCCTGCTCCACACCCCCGACGCCGGGCGAACCTGGCGCACCGTCGCCGCCCCCACCGGCGGCGCGATCCACGCGCTGCATCACGTCGGAGACGATACGCTGCTGGCCGGCGGAACCGGCGGACGGATCTGGCGCAGCACCGACGGCGGAAAAACCTGGTCCCGCCGCGCGGGGGCAGACCGTCCCGATGTCCTGTTCATCGCCTCGGCGACGGACATCGGCATCTGGCCGGCCGTCGTCACCCACGCCCAAGCCGGGGTCGAATGCGTCGTCGCCTTCGCCACCACCCCGCCGCCCAACGGACGGGTCGCGCCGAGTCAGTCGCTCCGGGCGGCCGGCGCTGTCGCCGGGGCGTCCGGTAGCGTCGTACTCACCGAGTTCCCCTCACAGGTACTTGCCGGTCATGCGCGCGCCGGCGAGGCCGACATGCTCAACGCGTGGAACCTTCAACTGGACGCCAACGCCGCCGACGTGATGACCCGTCAACTGGCGGCGGTGATCCGGCAGATGCGCCCCCGGGTCCTCGTCACCGGTCCGGACACCACCCACCGCCTCGGCGGCGCGGGCGAAGCGAGATTGGTCGCACGCCTGGCCCATCGCGCCATCGAGCGGGCCGCCGACCCGAACGACAAATCCCTCGCCGCCGCCGACCTCCAGCCTTACCGACCAGCGCGCGTCTTCGCCGGCGGGGAGAACAACGACACGTGGACCGCCCCGTGGGACGACCGCAGCGAGATGGCCGACTCAAAGGCGACAACCGCCCTCAGCCTCGCTCACTTCCCCGCCGCCGCGGAGACCAGCATCGAAATGCTCGCCCAGCGTGCCATCTGGACCTTGCCGCACACCGGGCCATTCGATCGACCCGCCCGGCTGCAGAGGTACCACGCCCGACACGAGCGGCTGACCTCCCAACCCCGCCCGCTGTTCACCACCGGGTTAACCGGCGGCCGACTGCGCCTGGACACGACCGTCTCCAAGGGACGGCGATCGCTGGCGGCGATGGCGTATCTGCGGATGAGCAAAGCAATGGGCGGAACCGGCGGGGCATTGACGCACCTGGCGAGGATCGCGCAGGAAGAAGACGATGATGCACTGGCGGCCGATCGGCTGATGCTGGCGTGGTGGCGATTGATGCAGGTCGGCGACCTGGCCCGCGCTCGAGAGGCGCGTGACCTGTTCCTGCGTCATGGGCGAGGGCATCCGATGCTCGCGCGGGGGTTGGCACTGACGTTGGCGTTGGAGGGCTCGGCGGAGTGGGCCACCCTGCCGCGGGAAGCCCATGCGCCGGACGGCGCGAGCAAACCCCTCCGGGTGGACCGGGCGGCTGAGATGCTTGCAGGGATGCCCGGCTGGGGGGACGACCCGGGGGTTCGATTGATCATGGCCTCGGCGCTGGCGGCCCGCAACCAAGGCCCCGCTGCCCGGAAGTGGATCGAGTCCGTGAAGGATGGCGCGTTCGATCCGCGATGGACCTCCTACGCGGCCGATCTGCTCGGCGCGTCGGTCGATGACGTGCGCGTCAGGCCTCGGCGAGTCGTGGAAGCCCACGCGATGGCCAAGGCCGGCACGCTTGACGGCCAACTCGATGAGGCGTTCTGGAAGTCGACCAAGCCCCTCACGCTGAAACCCGCCGGAGACACAAAGACCTCGCTGAGCGGCCTGGTTCGTCTGTTGCGTTCGCCCACGCACCTGCTGGTGGGGGTGCAGCTGCCCCGCGACGAGCGTCGCTCGTGGACGGTCGACCTGGCGATGGACACCGACCGCGACGCCGCCACGCAGATTGTGGTAACCTTCGACAGTGATGGGAAGAAAACGGCCACCTTCCGCTCGAGGCTGGCCCCGCCCGTGTCGCTGCCGGCCAAGCCGATCCTGCTGCAGGGACGCAAGACCGCCCGGGCGTTTACCTTCGAGCTGGCGGTCCCGCTGAAGCTGATCGGCCAAGCTCCCCAGGCCGAGGGCAAGTGGAACCTCCAGGTGCGGGCGACGGCGTGGGAGAAGGGGCGCACCACGGCGCTGTACCTCGAACCACTTGCGCGCGAGTTGAGGGCGATCCACCGCTACGCCTCGCTGAAGCTGCCCGCACCCAAAACCCGTCAGACTCAGCCGTCGCGATAGGTGTGCCGTCCGCCTGCCGCGTTCTTATCCGCCTTCAGTGGGTGCCCGCGCTTGTGTCGTTTCGACCAAGCTTGCGGGGGAGGAACGGAGCAACCCGGCCGCTGCGGCGTTACCGCCCCGCAAGCGTCACCGCCACCGGCGCGCCGAACTCCGCACCGAAGCGGTCGGCGGCGCTGCCCCGGTTGACCGCGATTTCGAGCGATCCGATCGAGTTCACCAGCGCGACGGCCTGGTCTTCACCCGTGAACGAGTAGCTCGGGAGGACCGGTCCGATGAGTCTCTCGCCCAGCCAAACGCGCGTCACCGAGAGGTCCGGAAAGGGCTCGGTGAGCAACGGGGCTGGGATGTTGGTAATGAGGTTCCCGAACCGGTCGGCGTAGAGCACCCGGCCGTCGATGCGGTGCTGCGTGACCGACGGGACAGGCAGGTCCAGCACGGTCACCGTGTTCGGCGGCGGCCCGAGCGACCCCATCGCCACGCCGTTGAGCAGGTGGGCGGCGACCGGGGCGAAAATGTCTCTGCCGTGAAAGGTGCGCGACGCGCCGGCGGCAGGTACATAGCGCGGGTTCCGCAGGGAGACGATCTGCTCGGCGGGGTGATGGCTGGTCAGCACGCTGAGCACGCCATTGTCCGGCGCGAGGACGACCTGGCCGTCCACGCGAGCGGCGAGGATGTTGCGATCGGACCCGACGCCCGGGTCCACCACCACCGCGTGAATCGTGCCCTGGGGGAACAGCGGGATCGCGGCGGCCGCTGCATGGGCGGCGGCGACGACGTTCTGGGGCGGGATGTCGTGGGCGATGTCCACGACCATCGCTCCGGGCGCGTTGCGCAGGATGACGCCCTTCATCGCGCCCACGTATCCGTCGGCGGTTCCGAAGTCGGTCAGCAGCGTTACGAGTTTCGTCCTGGCCATTGCAGCACTCCCGCGGATCGACCGACTACGCCGGCGGGCTGAGTCGAATGGTCCGCACCTGGAAGGCGCTGAAATCCAGTGCGATCGTACCGGCCGTCACTTCCAGCGGGGCGATCTCGTTCTCCAGCATGTCCGTCTCGCAGGCGGCGGCAGCGGGCAGTGACGTGGTCAGTTTGCATCGCGTAGCCGTCCGGGCCGACTCGTACAGCCGAACGATCACGTCGCCGCTTCCGTCCTCGGCGGGTTTGACCGTGTCGATGATGATGTTCGGCTCGCTGACCTGCAGCATGCTCTTGGTCCCGCCGTCGCCCGGGCGGGTCAGGACGGGAACATTCAGATCGTAGCCCTCCTGCACCACCCCGCTGCTTACCAGGGGTCCGGACCAGGGCATCACCGAGTAGGTGAACTCCTGGGTGCCCTTGTCGGCGTCCTGGTCGGGGGCCTTGGGGCTCTTGAGCAACGTGAGCATCATCGTGTTGCCCTCCGCACTGACGCCGTACTTGCAGTCGTTCAGGACGGCCACGCCGCGGTTCTCCTCGGCCAGCGCCGACCACTTGTGGTTGCACACCTCGAAGCGATTCGCGTCGTAGGGGCGTGACTTGTGGTTGGGTCGACCCACGTGGCCGTACTGGATCTCGCTGATGAGTTCCTCGGTCTGCACGGTCACGGGGAAGGCGACCTTGAGCAGTTTGTGGTCTTCGTTCCATTCGATGCGGGTGTTGAAATCCACGCGCCTCGAGTTCCGCCGCAGCGAGATATCCTGCACCATCTTCGAGCGGTTCAGCGTGCGCGTCACGCGCACCGTCGCCACGAGCGGGCCCGTTGCGATCACTTCGATCTCCGCCTCGCCGGGCAGGTCGACGCGCTGCTCGGTGTACATGCTGTCGATGTCCCATGCGTCGTATCGGCTGGGGACGTCCTTGTACATTCGCAGCTCGTTGCACACTCCGGCAGCCGACTCGCGATTGGCGCCCTTGTCGAAGAGGCTCACGATTTCGCCGCGGGAATTGAGCTCCACGCGCAGGCGGTTGTTTTCCAGGTGTGTCCCGTCGGCGGACACCCCGCAGGCTTCGTCACAATCAAGGCGGGTTTCGTCGGTGGGCTGGAGCGTCACCCAGCCGCAGGAAGGAACGGCCGTCTCCACGACGGTCCGGTCGCCGATCCGCTGGCTGCACAGCACGTTGCCCTCCGGGTCGGTGCAGCTGGCGGCGTGCTGGGGGGCGTCCACCAGGACCCGTCGCGACCAGCCCAGCGAATTGAACACGCACAGCCCTTCGCCGCTCTTGACCAGTCGACGCGTGCCCTCATCCCGCACCTGGCTGGCCTTTTCGAGTACGTCGGCGTATTGGGCTTCGGCTTCGGCGTAGACGCGGGCAATCGACGAGCCGGGAAGGATAT
The DNA here is from genome assembly GCA_046541875.1 of Phycisphaerae bacterium. Classification (GTDB taxonomy): domain Bacteria; phylum Planctomycetota; class Phycisphaerae; order SM23-33; family SM23-33; genus CAZFPT01. The sequence continues at coordinate 22,398 of JBKHCL010000042.1, forward strand.
CGTGGAACTGGTTGAGCAGCACCGTCTTCCAGGACTCGTCCAGTTCGGCCGGGTCCGGCTGCATATCGCGGGCGATCGCCCCGATGGTGCCCCACATCTCCGCCTCGCGAAGGGCCAGCTCGCACTTGCGATTGCCCTTCTTGGTTTTCGCCTGGGAGGTCAGCACGCCGCGGTGGGCCTGGAAATACAGCTCGCCGACGTAGCGGGCGTCCGGCCAGCCTGCATCGAGCTGGTCGCGGAAGAACTTCAGCGGATGGGCAAAGCGGAATCGCGGGCAGCCTTCCAGGTCCTTCTGACGCTTGGCGAAGGCGAGGTGATCTCGCTCCGGGCCGCCCCCGCCGTCCCCGTGGCCGAAGGCGATAGGGAAGGACGAGACGCCGTCCTTCTGCACGCGCCCGCGCCAATGTCCGATGGTGTGCTGCGGGGTGGTCCGCATGTTGTACGACGTGTGAACGTGCGTATACACCTCGGACCCGTCAATGCCCTCCCACACGAACGTGTTGTACGGGAACTTGTCCCCCCCGTGGTAGTGCCAGAAGATCTTCATCGTCGAGAAGAACTTCACCCCGCAGCCTCGAAGGATCTGCGGCAGCGCCGCGGAGTAGCCAAACACGTCCGGCAGCCAGAGCATCTCGCTCTCGACGCCCATTTCATCCCGGAAGAACCGCTTGCCGTGAAGGAACTGACGGACGAGCGACTCACCGGACGGGATGTTGGTGTCCATCTCCACCCACGAGCCGCCCTCGGCGTAGACGTTCCCGTCGGCGACGGCGCGTTTGACCTGCTCGTAGAGTTTCGGGTAGTTCCGCTGCAGCATACGGTAGAGGTGGGGCTGAGGCTGGAGGAACCCGTGCTCGGGATATTCCTCGCACAGCGAGAGTTGGTTGGTCATGGTGCGGGCGACCTTCCGCTCGGTCTCGGCGAGCGGCCAAAGCCACGCCACGTCGAGGTGCCCGTGCCCGAAGCCGTACAGCGTCGGAGCGGTCGAACCGTTGGCGCATTCCATCAGGGCAGCAAGACGGTCGCGGGCGGCCTGGTAGGTCTCGCGCCGCTGCTGGAGGGGCTGTTCGAAGTCCACGATCAGCGTGAAGTCTTTCAGGCCCCGGTCGATCTCCAATACGCGCAGGGAGTCTTCATTCAACTGGTCCCGGAGTTCCCACAGCGTCATCACGTCCACCCACAGCTCGTAGGCCAGGTCGTCCCAGACGACCAGTTCGGTTCGGCCGAGGGTCTGCTGGGTTTCGGGGCATTCGGGGACGCTGCCGCGCCCCGGCGGGACAGGCCCGGCGTGTGTGCATCTCGGTCCATGCCCGGCGTACACCTCGGCCAGCAGTGATACGATTTCGCCGCCTTGGGCGTTGCGTGTGAGACAGAGGCCCTGGTGGGCCCACTCTCTTCCGCTGATGGGTACGCCGTCGTGGAACCAGAGCGTGCCCGCTCCGCCGAACCCGGGCAGCAGATGCACCCGCCGCCCGGCGGCGTCGGCGGGGATTTCGGTCTCCACGCGGAACCAGGCGTATTCCCACTTGCCGCCCCAGGGGGTACCGGGCTCGATGGGCTGGAAGTCGCCCCGTTCGGCCTGCTCGGCGGTGAGTTGATCGGTCGTCACGAAGGCCGTGAGGGCTACGTCCTGCAGGGGCTGGGCCCACTGCCGTTTCAGTTCGCCAAGCCAGGCTTCCAGGCGATGTTTCCATTCGATGTTGATCGTCACGAATCACCTCATCTTCGCTATTGCTGCTTCGTAGTTGACGCTCCCCGTGAGCAAATCAAAAGACCCGATTGGAGAGGCAAAGTCAATGCGCAAGCCAACCGATCAGAGCGGCGCCATGGTCGGCACAAATCGCCTGTTGAACCGATCCGGCCGGCGCGTATAATCCCAAGGTCGGGCCTGAGGAACGATTGGCGCCCGGCGAAAGGATAAGGATTCATGCGGAAGACCGACGGTAACACGTCTCTCGGTGACGCCCTTCTCGTTGAGGGACGGCCCGACTTCCGCGCCGCCATGATTTTCGGGGGGTTTCTTCCCCCCACGCCTTAGGGCGACCGACCTCTCTCCGCGACCCCAGCCCTGAGGCTCCGTGAGGCCTGAGGGCTTTTTTTGGCGGATGGACCGAGACATCGCCGGACAGAAATCCAGTGAGACCATGACCATGAATGAACATACACGAGTTGAAATCTACGACACGACCCTGCGAGACGGCACTCAGGCCCAGGGCGTAAGCCTCTCGGTGCAGGACAAGCTCGCCATCGCCGAAGCACTCGACGAGTTGGGCGTGGACTACATCGAGGGCGGCTATCCGCTGAGCAACCCCAAGGACGAGGCCTTCTTCGGCGAGATGAAGTCCCGCCGGATGAAGCACGCCCGTCTGACGGCCTTCGGGATGACCCGCCGTAAGAACATCTCCGCCGAGGACGATACGGGCATGAACGCCCTGCTCAACAGCGAAGCGCCCGTTGTGACAATCGTGGGCAAGACCTGGGACCTGCACGTCAAGGAGGTCCTGCGCGTCAGCGACGATGAAAATCTGCGGATGATCGCCGACTCGGTCGCCCTGATGGTGCAGCGGGATCGCGAATGCATCTACGACGCCGAGCACTTCTTCGACGGCTACCGGGCGAATCCCGAGTTCGCCCTGCGGACGCTGGAAGCCGCCGTCGACGCCGGGGCGACCTGCCTGTCGCTCTGCGAGACCAACGGCGGTGCGCTGCCCGAGCAGGTGGCCGAGGCCGTCGACGCGGTGCGCCGGCGGTTCGAGGACGTCACGATCGGAATCCACTGCCACAACGACGGCGACCTGGCGACGGCCAACTCGCTGGCGGCGGTCCGACACGGCGCGACGCACGTACAGGGAACCATCAACGGAATCGGTGAGCGCTGCGGCAACGCGGATCTCTGCGCGGTGATCGGCAATCTCGCGGTCAAGTACGGCTGCGAGGTCCTTCGGCCTGACACGCTGAAGAAGCTCGCGGAGACCTCCCGCTACGTCTATGAGGTGACGAATCTCAACTTCCGCGACAATCAGCCCTTCGTGGGGGCCTCGGCGTTCGCTCACAAGGGCGGAATGCACGTGCATGCGGTCCAGCGGAACGTGAGCACCTACGAGCATATGACCCCCGAGCTGGTCGGAAACACACGCCGGATCCTCGTCAGCGAGCTGTCCGGGGTGAGCAACATCGCCGCCGCCACGCCGAAGAAGTTCGACCTGGCCGAAGACAAGGACGCACAGCGACGCATCCTCAAGAAACTGATGGAGCTGGAGAGCGAGGGCTATCAGTTCGAGGCGGCCGAGGCGAGCTACGAGATGCTCATCCGCCGCGAGTTGGGCGGGAAGTGGTATCGGCCGCTGTGGGAGTTGGATCACTACCGATGCACCATCCTGCGACGGGACGGGCTGGAGGTCGGCACCGAGGCCACCGTGAAGGTGATGCTCGATGACGAGGTTCGTCACACGGTGGCCGAGGGCGACGGGCCCTTCAACTCGCTTCACGAGGCGTTGGAAGCGGCGATCTGCGACCGTTACCCCTGCGTGCAGCAGCTGCACCTGATGGACTACAAGGTTCGCGTGGTGAACACCGCTGCCGAGACGGCCGCCAAGGTGCGCGTGGTGGTGGACTGGCACGATTCGGATGCCGAGACGTACTTCGGAAGCGTGGGTGTCAGCGAGAATATCATCGACGCCTCGTGGCAGGCGATGGTTGACGCCGTGGAGTACATGGTATTCCGCGACGCCGAAGAGGCGGGCGACTGAGCCTCACTCGATGGTGGCGAACCGCCCCGCCGATACGGTATAACGCCCAGCCGCGAACTCGCACCCCGGGATGAAAGAAGCGACATGACCAGTGAACTGAGCACGACGTACGATCCGACCGGTACCGAAGAGGCGATCTACAACACGTGGCTGGAGGAGAAAGCATTCCACGCCGATCCGACGGCCGAGGGTGAGAGCTACTGCATCGTGATCCCCCCGCCGAACGTGACGGCCGCCCTGCACCTGGGCCATGCCCTGAACAACACGCTGCAGGACGTGCTGATTCGCTGGCGTCGAATGCAGCGGCGCAACACGCTGTGGATGCCCGGAACCGACCATGCGGGAATCGCCACGCAGACGGTCGTCGAGAAACGCCTGCTGGCCGAGGAAGGCAAACGCCGCACCGACTTCCAGCGCGACGAGTTCATCGCCCGGGTCCAGAGCTGGAAGGACGAGTACGAGCAGCGCATCACCAACCAGCTCAAGACCATCGGCTGCTCGTGCGACTGGGATCGACAGCGATTCACCATGGACGAACTCTGCGCGCGGGCCGTCCGAGAGGTGTTTTTCAAGCTCTTCACCGACGGGCTGATCTATCGCGGCAAACGCCTGGTGAACTGGGACCCGGCCACCCAGACCGTCCTGGCCGACGATGAAGTCGAGCACGAAACCGTCCGAGGGTTCTTCTGGAACCTCAAGTATCCGCTCACCCATCCGGTGGAG
>JBKHCL010000043.1:0-26537 GCA_046541875.1 Phycisphaerae bacterium
ATGAAACACCCCCCACGCCAGTTCACCGACGACAAGGCCCACCAGATGCTCGAAGCGTTCATCGCCGCAGGCCCGCCTGACGAGGGTACATACGTTCAGGAAACTCCGGTCAACAAGGCCCGGCGCGCGTCCGAAAGACGCTGACGACCGGGCACCCGTTTGGCTGCAAGAGGTCTGCCTGCTTGCCCGGTGAGGTGGAATCGGCTACGGTTCTGGGATGATCGGACGAGGGATCGGACACGGGTTCATGACGGCGCGCGACCTGGTCGCGCGGGGGCTCATCCGTCTGGGCGTCACGCCCAACATGCTAACCGCAGCCGGCGTCGTATTCACGCTGGGGGCGGGGGTATGCTTCGCGCTGGGCGGTTCCAGCGGTGTCGGTTGGTCGTTGCGGCCTCACGCGTCGCACACTCTCTATCCCCTGCTGGCGGCGTGCCTGATCGTGCTGGCCTCGGCGATGGACATGCTGGACGGCGCGGTCGCCCGGCTGGGCGACAGGGCCAGCCGATTCGGGGCGTTTCTGGACTCGACGCTGGACCGCGTGAGCGATTTCGCGGTGTACGCCGGGCTGGCGGTACATTTTGCGTGGAGTTCGCCGGGGAACATCACATTCATGCTCCTGTGCATGGTCGCCTTTTTCAACGCGGTGATGATCTCCTACACCCGCGCCCGCGCGGAGGACCTCATCGAGAGTTGTTCGGTGGGCTACTGGCAGCGTGGCGAGCGGTCGGCTGCGATTCTCATCGGGGCGTTCTCGTTCAATATCCCGGCCATGGTGGTTCAGCAGGCGTTGCTGCCGGCGGGGACGGTTCTTCGCCGCTGTCTGTACACCCGGGCGGTGCTGGCGGGCGGAACGCCCGTGACCGATCCGCGTAAGGGCAGCCTGTGGATGAAAATACGTCTCTGGCGGTGGCCGAGAATGACCGTTCCGTACGATCTCATCACGGGCATGAACATCGCCTGGTTGATCTTCGCCCCCGTCAGGCCGATGGATCTGCTGCGAACCTGGCTGGGGGGTTAGCCTCATCGGCGGATTTCGCTTGCCCCCATTTCCAGAAGCTTACACAACCGACGGGCCCGACTGGCCGACACAATAGGTAGCGACAGGCCGTGCCGGCTGGGATGGAGGGGCATCCGCGGCGCGGATACCGGATTTTGTCTTTTGGAGACGGGCCAGCGCGTCATGGAAGTGTTCGTAGCGAGACTCCCGATTTTTGACCGGTCCAAGGAGGTCTGCGCCCACGAGTTGGTGTTCCGCGAAGGGTTTGACTCGTACTACCGGGCCCTGGGAGCGGACCACTCGGCGGTGGACCTCGAAGCCATGGTCAGCTTCGAGGAGCTCACCGACGGCCTGCGGGGCCTGGTTCCCTTTACGCGCGAGCTGCTGCTCAGCGAGTTCTCCTCGTTGCTCTCCCCGCAGACCGTGATGATCGGCATCCCGCCGGATATCGGTCCGGACGACGAGGTCGTCGCCACCTGTAAGCGCCTCAAGCAGGCTGGGTTTACCATTTCGATGGATCATCGGAATCTGACGCTCTGGAAGGCCCTCGTGCTGGAGCTGGTGGACCTGTTCCGCATCGACTTCCAGGCCGGTACCCACCAGCAGCGACAGCAGCTCTGCACGCAGCTGGAGGACAGCGGAATTCACACCCTCGCCCAGCATGTCGACAGCCTGGCGACTTTCGACCAGGCCGTCGAAATGGGCTTCACCTACTTCCAGGGCGACTTCATCGAGAAGCCCACCATCAACGAAGACCAGGAGATTCCCGCCAATCAGCTCAACCAGATGCGGGTGCTCCACGAGATCAACCGTCCCGAGCTGAGCTACGACGAGATCGCCGAGGTCATCAAGCGCGACGTGTCGATGACGTATCAGCTCCTGCAGCTGATCAACTCGGTGGCCTTCGGGCTTCGGTACGAGGTCTCCTCGATCCGTCATGCCCTGGTGCTGCTGGGGCCGGCTGAGATCCGCAAATGGGGGGCCATGCTGGCTGTGCGTGGATTGGCCATCGAAAAGCCGCCCGAGATCCTCGTCCGTTCGCTCACCCGCGCCCGGGCGTGCGAGCAGGTGGCGGTGGCGGTGGGCATGCAGAAGGACGCTCCCGAGCTGTTCTTGGTGGGCATGCTCTCGCTGATCGACGTGCTCACTGAGAAACCCATCGAGATGGCGCTGGACATGCTGCCGCTCTCCCAGGCGATCCGCACGACGCTGCTGGGCGGGGCGAGCCCCTATCGGCTGTTGTTCGAGACGGTGTTGGCGTACGAAAGCGGCGACTGGTCCACCTTCAGCCTGCACGCCGCGGAGCTGCAACTGAACGAAGCGGCGATGCCCGATCTGTTCCACAGCTCGCAGAAATGGGCCGGCGAGGCCATGAAGGCCCCGGTCGGCCAGTAAGACCCATCCGTCGGCCAACCCCGGCCGGTTCATCGTTTACGGCTGAGGCGCCTCGACCCGTCGGCCGAACAGCGTGACGCTGCCGGCGTCGGTGACTTCCACCTCCACGTACTGCCCCGCCAGGTCCGCGGGCCCGTCGAACACCACGATATGATCCCCGCGCGTGCGCCCCATCAACTGAGGCTGACGCGTTTCACCGTCGGCCAACGCCTTGGCGCCCTTCACCGAGGGCCCCTCGACCAGCACTTCCACCCGTCGGCCTACCTGCCGGCGATGGTGGCGTTCGCCCATGTCCGCCTGGATGGCGAGCAACTCGTTGTTGCGACGTTTCTTGACGGCCTCGGGCACGTCGTCGGCGTACTTCTTCGCCGCCAACGTCCCGGGGCGCGGGGAGTATTTGAACACGAAGGCGTTTTTGTACTCACAGCGTCGCAGCAGGTCGGCTGAGGCGTCGTGGTCGGCAGGGCTCTCGCCGGGAAACCCCACGATGAAATCGCCCGCCAGCGTCACATCGGGCACGATATCGCGCGCCCGGCCGATGAGGTCGTCGTATTCCGCCCGGGAATACTTGCGGTTCATCCGGGCCAGCACGGTGTCCGAACCGCTCTGGGCGGGGACGTGGATATACTCGCAGAGGTTCGGCAGGTCGCGCATCGCCTGGAGGATGTCGTCGCCGAAGTCCAGCGGGTAGCTCGTGACGAACCGCACCCGCCGCAGGCCCGGCACGTCACAGACACGCTCGAGCAGGTCGGAGAAGTGCACCGTCGTTTCGCCGGCATCCCAGCGATAGCGGTTGACGGTCTGCCCGATGAGCGTCAGCTCGGTTCTGCCGGCGTCGGCGAGCTTGCCCGCCTCGGTGACGATGTGCTGCGGGTCGCGCGATCGCTCCGGGCCGCGAACGTACGGGACGATGCAGTAGCTGCAGAAGTGGTTGCAGCCACGGGCGACCCGCACATAGCTCTGTGCAGCCGATGCTCCGGCGGCGGGGTCGCGGGAGAGGTCCAGCGTGTCGATGGAGCGCTCAGCCAAGGTGTCGCGGGGATCGCTGCGCGCCGGATCCGTCGCGATGACGCGCTGTCCGTCGGCTGCCCGGTCGATCAACTCACCGAGGCGGGCGATCTGCCCCGGCGAACAGACGATGTCCACCGCTTCATAGCGTTTGGCAAGCTTTTCACCGAGTCGCTGGGCGAGACACCCCAGCACCCCGACGATCAACCGGCGGGAGCGCTTGCGCTGCGCGTCGATCCCCAGCCGGGAGAAGACCTTATCCTCGGCGTGCTGCCGGACCGAACAGGTATTGTAGAGCACCACGTCGGCAGCGGTGGCCGAGGTGACAAACTGATGACCCGCCGCCTGCAGCGAAGAGACGATCAACTCGCTGTCCAGGCGATTCATCTGACAACCCAGCGTTTCGATGTAGATATTCATGGTTGGCGTTTGCCTGAGCCTACGATACGATTGATGGAGTATCGAGCCGGACATCGTACCATATACCCGGCTCGGAAGGAGTGTTCTTCATGGCCAAAGAACAACAGAAAGCACTGTTTCCGGAGCTTGTCGGTTCTGAGGAGTCGCCCAGAACCAGCGCTGATTCCTTGGCCGGAATGGCTCGAGACTGTCGGCAGTTTGCGGAGACTTTGCAGTTCGCCGGACGCAACATGGCCCGGACCCGATCGCGCATGCGTGCGTTCCTGTCGGGGGTGGCGACATTGGCCGCCGGCCCGTGGGGCCCCATCCACAGGTCAAACCGCTGGCAACGCGACCTGCAACGGATCCGCAGGTCGGTGAACGCGGGATTCCTGCGCGATGCGATCAATCTGCACGGCGACTTCAGCCGGGCACTTTCAAGGGAAGCCAAGCACCAATCGAACCGGTGCAGCGACACCGCAGGGGACTGCGATCGTGAGTGAGACATCGCACCACCCGGACCCGAAATCGGACGGTTCGCTCAGTAAGTCAGACTCCGACGGGGACGGACTGGAAAGTCGCGTTGACGAATCGACGCCAAGCCTGATCGCCCGACTGTGCACCATGGAAGGTCCCCTCCCGCCTCCTGCCATGCTGGAGGAGTACGAGAAGGTGCTTCCCGGAGCGGCAGAGCGAATCTGTGCGCTCGCCGAGGAGGAAGCAAGGCACCGCCGTCAGATGGATCAGCGTTCGCTCGATGCAGCCAAGAAGGACCGTTCGGCCGAGCGGGCGGAGCGCCGGCTGGGGCAGATCCTCGGTTTCATTACCTGTATGGGACTCATCATAGCGGGAGTGCTGATCGCGGCGATTACGCGTTCCACCACCGGCACGATCGTCGGAGGCCTGGTGGGAGCTGGGGGGCTTGCTTCGGTGATCGTCGCCTTCGTGAGCGGCCGGGGCGAAATGCATCCGGATGAATCCTTCGAGGAGGAGTGACTTTTCGGCATCCTTCCATGCGTAAGCCTATAATACCCTGACTGTTGAACGGACAGGGTCATTCGGGCTCGAAACGCAACGGAAGGACAGAGCGATACATGCATAGCCAAGTTGTCGTACTGGGTGGCGGGCCCGGTGGGTACGCCGCGGCGTTCCTGGCCGCCGACGCGGGTTTTGACGTGGCCATCGTGGATCAGGAATCCCGTCTGGGCGGAACCTGCCTGCTTCGCGGGTGCATTCCGTCCAAGGCCCTGCTGCACGCCACGCAGTTGGCCTCCGAAGCCACCGACGAGTTGGGCGAGTGGGGGTTCGAGTTCAAATCGCCCGAGATCGACGTGGATACCCTCCGCAGCCGTAAGGAGAAGGTCCTCAAGAACCTCACCGGCGGGCTCGCACAGATCGCAAAGAAGCGCAAGGTCCGCCACATCGTGGCGCGAGGGACGTTCGCGAGTTCCACCAGTCTCAAGCTCACCGGCGGCGACGAGAGCACCTACGACGACGACACGCTGGAATACGACCGCTGCATCCTGGCGGCCGGTTCGGTCCCCACGGTCCCCAAGCCCTGGCAGGTGGACTCGCCCCGCGTGATGGACTCCTCCGGCGCGCTGGACCTGGCGGACATCCCCGAGACGCTGCTGGTGATCGGCGGGGGATACATCGGGTTGGAGATGGGCACGGTCTACGCCCGTCTGGGCAGCAAGGTCACCGTCATCGAGCTGCTCGCCGGCCTGCTTCCCGGAGCGGACCGCGACCTGGTCAAGCCCCTTCATCGCCGGCTGGGCAAGCAGTTCGAGGAGATCCGCCTGGAGACGAAGGTAACCTCGATCGAGCCGGGCGAGAAGGATGTCACGGTCGGCTGGGAGAACGCGGACGGCAGCGGCGAGGACGTCTTCTCGCGCGTGCTGATTTCCGTGGGCAGGACGCCCAACACCGCCAATCTCGGTTTGGACAACACGAAGGTGCAGCTGGACGATGGTGGTTTCGTCCAGGCCGATCACTTCCAACGGACCGATGACGATGCCATTCTCGCGATCGGTGACCTTGCCGGCGAGCCGATGCTGGCCCACAAGGCGTCGGCGGAGGCGAAGATCGCGGTGGCGAGTCTGCAGGATCACGACGAACCCTTCGAGCCCCGGGCGATCCCGGCCGTGGTGTTCACAGACCCCGAAATCGCATGGGCCGGGCTCACCGAAACCCAGGCAGCCGACGAGGGGATCGACGTGGAGACGGCGTCCTACCCGTGGGCTGCCAGCGGGCGGGCCCAGGCGCTGGGTCGCACCGAGGGGCTCACGAAGATACTCTTCGAGCCGGACAGCGATCGCGTTCTGGGCGTGGGTCTGGTGGGCGCGGGAGCGGGCGAGTTGATTTCCGAAGCGGCCCTGGCGATGGAAATGGGGGCCGTCGCCCACGACATCGCCGAGACCATCCACCCCCATCCCACATTGAGCGAAACCATCACCTTCGCCGCGGAGCTGCACCTGGGCAGCGCGGTGGAACTGTACAAGCCCAAGAAGAAATGACACCGCCCCGGCCGAGTGTCCGGGTGAACCAACAGCAGGAAAGAGGTAGCCGATGGAAACGATTCGCGTTCCGTATCGCGACAAGGACGTGGACCCTCCCGAGACGATGGACTGGTTGGGTTCGCTGGAATTCACGCTCGAAACGCACGGGCCCGACCGCGTCAACTGGCTGCTGGAGGTGCTCGGGGAGGAGGCCTACCGCCGGGGCGTGGAAGTACCCTACGACCCGACCACGCCGTACATCAACACCATCAACCCGGACGATCAACCCCGCTACCCGGGCAACCGCGAGATCGAGCGGCGCATCAAGAGCCTGGTCCGCTGGAACGCGATGGCGATGGTGCACCGGGCCAACAAACTCCACGGCGGCGTGGGCGGGCACATCTCGACGTTCCAGTCGGTCGCCACGCTGTACGAGGTCGGCTGCAACCACTTCTTCCGCGGGCGGACCGAGAACTTCCCGGGCGACCTGATCTACTTCCAGGGGCACGCCTCGCCGGGCAACTACGCCCGGGCGTTCCTGGAGGGTCGCCTGGACGAGAAACACCTCGAAAACTTCCGGCGGGAAGTCGCCGGACACGGGCTCAGCAGCTATCCCCACCCCTGGCTGATGCCGGACTTCTGGCAGTTCCCCACCGTCTCGATGGGGCTGGCGGCGATCCAGGCGATTTACCAGGCCCGGCTGCAGCATTACCTCGTGGACCGCGGGCTGATGGAACAGACCGACGCGAAGGTCTGGGCGTTTCTCGGCGACGGGGAAACCGACGAACCGGAAACGCTCGGGGCCATCACGCTGGCGGCCCGTGAGAAACTGGGCAACCTGATCTTCGTGATCAACTGCAACCTCCAGCGTCTCGACGGGCCGGTCCGCGGGAACGGCAAGATCATTCAGGAACTCGAGGGCACCTTCCGCGGGGCGGGCTGGCGGGTCATCAAGGTGGTCTGGGGCAGCGACTGGGACCCGCTGATTTACGGCGAGTATGGCCGACTGTTGACCGAGATCATGAACCAGACCGTCGACGGGGAATACCAGAAGTACAGCGTTTCCTCGGGCGAGTACATCCGCGAGAAGTTCTTCGGCAAGCACGAGGAACTCAAGAAGGCCGTCGAACACCTCAGCGACGAGAAAATCGAGAACCTTCGCCGCGGCGGGCACGACCCCGAGAAGGTCTACGCCGCTTTCAAGCTCGCGATGGAGTCGGACGATCGACCCACGGTGGTGCTGGCCAAGACGGTCAAAGGCTATGGCCTCGGCGAAGCGGGCGAGGGCAAGAACATCACCCACCAGCAGAAGAAGCTCAACGAGGAAGAGCTGGTGGAGTTCCGCAACCGCTTCGGAATCCCCATCGGCGACGAGGACGTCATCAAGGCGCCCTTCTATCGGCCTGACGAGGACTCCGAGGAGATGAAATACCTCAAGGATCGCCGCGAGAAGCTCGGCGGCGCGGTCCCCTCGCGAACGCTGCCGGCCGGCGGCATCGAAACGCCCGGCGTGGAAGACTACCAGGAGTTCCTGGAAGGCTCGGGCGACCGGGAGGCCTCCACCACGATGGCCTTCGTGCGAATGTTCGGCAAGATGCTCAAGGACGAGAAAGTCGGCAAATACATCGTGCCGATCGTCCCCGACGAGTCGCGCACGTTCGGAATGGAGGCGCTGTTCCGCCAGGTGGGGATCTACTCCCACGTGGGACAGCTCTACGATCCGGTCGACGCCGAGACCATCCTGTACTACAAGGAAGCAACCGACGGGCAGATCCTCGAAGAGGGCATCACCGAGGCCGGCTCGATGGCCTCGTTCATGGCTGCGGGCACCGCCTACGCCACGCGAGGCGTGCCGCTGATTCCCGTATTCATCTACTACTCGATGTTCGGCTTCCAGCGCGTGGGCGACCAGATCTGGGCGGCAGGCGACATGCGGGCGCGGGGCTTTCTGCTGGGCGGCACGGCCGGGCGAACCACGCTCAACGGCGAAGGGCTCCAGCACCAGGACGGGCACTCCCACCTGATCGCGGCGGCCTTTCCCGCCGTTCGGGCGTACGACCCGGCCTTCGCCTACGAGATTACCACCATCTTCCTGGAGGGCATGAAACGCATGTTCCACGACCAGGAAGACGTCATCTACTACATGACGCTGCAGAACGAAAACTACCCCCAGCCCCCCATGCCCGACCGCCAGGGCGTGCGCGAGGGAATCCTCAAGGGAATGTACCTCTACGACACGCGCGATGTCGACGATCCTTCCGCCACCGTCCACCTGCTGGGCAGCGGGGCGATCATCCGGGAGACCATCCGTGCGGCAGACCTGCTGGCCGAGAAGTGGAATATCGCCTCGAAGATCTACTCGGTGACCAGCTACAATGAACTCCATCGCGACGCCGAAACCACCGAACGATGGAACAAGCTCCACCCCACCGAGGAACCGAAAACCTGCTACATCGAAGAGCTGCTCCAGGACGAAAGCGGCGTATTCGTGGCTGCCAGCGATTACATGCACAACCTGGCCGACCAGATTACGCCCTGGCTGCCCGGCCCGCTGGGAACGCTGGGAACCGACGGCTTCGGGCGGTCGGACACGCGGGAGACGCTGCGGCGACACTTCGAGGTGGACGCCGAAAGCATCGTGATCGAGACGCTCTATCAGTTGACCAAGACCGACGACATCTCGCGCGAGCAACTCGCCGAGGCAATCGACGAACTGGACTACGACCCGGACAAACCCAACCCGCTGACCGCATAACGCCGGCGGACCAACCAACCAGAGGATTGCTGCATGGCTGAAACCATCAAACTGCCGGACCTGGGCGAAGGAATCGAATCCGCGGACGTCGTGGGCGTGCTGGTCTCGCCCGGCGACGACGTGAAAGCCGACCAGGGACTCATCGAGATCGAGACGGACAAGGCCTCGGTCGAGGTGCCCGCTCCGCGCGCCGGGACCATCGCCTCCATCGACGTGGAAGAAGGGCAGACCATCAACGTCGGCGACCCGATCGGATCCTACGAAGAAGGGGAAGGGGGCGGCGATCAAGAGCAGTCCGCCGACACCTCCCAGGGCGAACAAGACGAGGCGGAAGAGAAGAAGGAAGAAGAGAAACCCGCCGAGAAGGAAGCTCCCCAGCCCGAGGAAAAAGAAAAGGCGGAGGCCTCGGAGCAGGAAGAGGAGAAACCACAGGCTGAGGAAAAAGAAAAGCCCCAGGCCGCTGAAGGCAGGGCAGGCCGACCCGACGAATTGATCCCGGCCGGCCCGTCCATGCGACGGATGGCCCGTGAGTTGGGCGTGGACCTGCATGAGGTCGAAGGCTCGGGGCCCGGCGGGCGCATCGAGCGGGACGACCTGCTCAGCTACGTCCGCGAGAAGACCTCCGATGGCATCGCCGCAGAGCCGAAAGAAAAAGCGACATCCAAGCCCGCCGCCAAATCCGCCGCCCAGGCCGACAGCGACAAGCATGGCCCCGTGCATCGCGAGAAGCTCACCAAGATCAAGCGGACCATCGCCGAGAAGATGGCCGACAGCTTCGCGACCATTCCGCACGTGACGCACTTCGACGAAGCCGACGTCACCGCGATGAACGAGTTCCGCAAGGAGCACAAGGAAGACTTCGAGAAGAAGGATATCAAACTCACGCTCCTGCCCTTCGTGGTGCGTGCGGCCGCCAGCGCCCTGCAGCAGCACGCCGCCGTCAACGCACAGATCGACCTGGACGCCGGGGAGATTATTTACAAAGACTACGTCTCGGTGGGCATCGCCGTGGACACCGATCGCGGGCTGGTCGTGCCCGTCCTGCGGGACGTGGACCGTCTATCGATCGCGCAGATCGCCGAGGGCATCCAGACCCTGGCGGGCAAAGCGCGAGAGGGCGACTTCGAGGTGGCCGACCTCCGCGGCGGGACGTTCACCGTCTCGAACGTCGGTGCCGTCGGCGGCTGGTACGTCACGCCGATCATCAACAAGCCCGAAGCCGCCATCCTGCTGGTGGGGCGAGGCAAGATGAAGCCCGTGGTCTACAACGGCGAAATCACCCAGCGACTGATCATGCCCCTCTCGCTGAGTTACGACCACCGACTCATCGACGGGGCGACGGCGGCCCGCTTCATGAACGAAATCGTCAACCTGCTCGAATGTCCGGGACGATTGCTGCTGACGATCTGACCGGCGAGATTCCACCAAAGCACCAAGCCCACGCAGCCGTCGCGTGGGCTTTTTCCTGCGCTACCGCGCGAGACGCCCGCCCGACCCATACACTTCTCACGGGAGGAAACCCAGACTAAGGAAAGGACAGTATCATGAGAACGATGCAATGGATGTTGGCAGCGGCACTGGTCGTGATGGTCGTCGGATGCAACGGCAGCAATAGCATGGACGGTGACGGCCCGGACGTGGAGTTGGAACCGGTCAAGACCCTCGAGGGCATGGAAGTGGCGATGCTCACCGGCGAAGGCTTCCAGTCGCAGGAGGCGATGATGCCTTTGGCGTTTCTCACCAACCGTGGCGCCCACGTGACGGTGATCGGCACGGAGATCAAGAAGGTCAAGGCCTACGACAACGACGTCCATCTGGTGATCGAGAAGGCCGCCGAGCAGGCCGATCCGTACGAGTATGACGCCCTGATTATTCCCGGCGGCCACGCGCCGGCAGAAATCCGCAAGAACACGCACGCCGTGAAGTTCGCCCGGACGTTCTACAAATCCGGCAGGCCGGTAGCGGCGATCTGTCATGGCCCGCAGGTGCTCATCACCGCCGGGGTGGTGGACGACGTGGAGATGACCTGCTATTCTGGTGTGAAGAAGGAACTCCAGAAGGCCGGCGCGACGTATCACGACAAGGCGGTCGTGCAGGATGGCAACCTGATCACATCCCGCCTGCCCAAGGACATTCCCGAGTGGCTCGCTGCCACCGAGAAGATGCTGATGACCCGCCGCGAGGAAGACTGACCGCGACGGCTGCGATGAACCCGGCGCCGCCTATGCCCCCAGGGCGGCTGCCGACAGGGCCACCTCGTTGTGGCCCTGTCTTTGCGCCCGCTACAGTGCCTTCTCGTAGAGCTTCAGCGTGAATCGCCGCGGGCCGTTGACGTACTCCCGCGCGGTGGTCTGCACGAACCCTTCGGATTCATACAACCGATGGGCGGCGGTCTGCAGCGTGGTGGTGTCCAGCTTCAGCTTTGCGTAGCCGTCCGCCCGGGCCCGATCGATCAGCGCCCGGAGAATCCTTCGGCCGAACCCGCGACGCTGGAAATCCGGATGCACGCGCATTCGCTTGATCCACGCGACGTCCTCGCCCTCCGGCCACAATGCACCCATCGCCACGATGCGCCCCTCCAGCAGACCCACGAGGAACTCGCCGCCGACGTCGAGGTACTCAGCCCGGATGTTGTGCAGGTCGTCGTCCCAGCCTCCCGGCCCGCCGTGAGCGCCCACCTCGTGCAGCGCGAGGTTGTGCAGCTCCCAGACCGCGTCACGATCCGCAGGCCTGTAACGTCGCAGGACCAGTTCGCTCATATCGGGCAGCTTACGGCTGCGGTGTCCGATCGAACAGGCAGAAAACGTTCGCATCGCGCGATTTTCGCCGCGCTTGGGCTGGCGATTGTCGCCCAGCATGCTAGGCTGGAGCAGCAGACCAATTCACGAGGCAATCAGAAAGGCAGGAGCAAACCGATGAGCGAAGCACCGATGAACCAATTGACCGAGCAGGAGAAAGTGGACGGCTGGCAGCTGTTGTTTGACGGCGAGAGCACCGAGCACTGGCGGGGGTTCCGCTCCGAGAGTTTCCCCGACGGCTGGGTGGTGGTAGACGGTACGCTGCACCGGGCCGACAAGGCCGGTGACATCATCACCAGGGAGCAGTTCCGGGATCTCGAGTTCAGCATCGAGTGGAAGGTGGCCGGTCCGGGCAACAGCGGGCTGTTTTTCCGCGTCAGCGAAGACGAGGAGCAGGTCTGGAAGACGGGCCCGGAGTACCAGATCCTCAACAACGACGTGCACCCCGACGGGCAGAACCCCAAAACCCAGGCCAGTGCCAACTACGCCCTGCACGCCCCCAGCAAGGACATGTGCAAGCCGGTCGGCGAGTGGAACCACTCGAAGATCCTCGTGGACGGCAATCACGTGGAGCACTGGCTCAACGGCGAGAAGGTCGTCGAGTACGAACTGTTCAGCGACGACTGGGAAAAGCGCGTCGCCGAGAGCAAGTTCTCCAAGTTTCCCCGCTATGGCAGGGAGCCCGAGGGACACCTCGCCCTGCAGGACCACAACGATCCGGTCTGGTACCGCAACATCAAGGTCCGCCCGCTGAACGGGTAAGACCAGAGTCACTGCAGGACACGAACACCGGGCGGTTCGCCGAAAGCGGACCGCCCGGTGTGTGCGCAGAACAACTTCAGAAGCGTGCGTCTCTTTACGTCTCGCGTCCGACGGCCTGGGCGATGCGATCCAGCACGGGCATCAGGTCGGCCATCGCCGCGGGGGTGAGCGACTGGGCCCCGTCGCTCATGGCGTGCTCGGGATCGGGGTGGACCTCCACGATGAGTCCGTCGGCACCGGCGGCAACGGCGGCCCGGCACATCGCGGGCACCAGGTGCGAATGGCCGGTCCCGTGGGAGGGGTCCACCACCACAGGCAGGTGCGTGCGCTGGCGGAGTTCAGGGACGGCCGCCAGGGGCAGGGTGTTGCGGACGTACTCCTCGTAGGTTCGAATGCCCCGCTCGCAGAGAATCACGTTCGGGTTGCCGGCGTTGATGATGTACTCCGCCGCCAGCAGCCATTCGTCCAGTTGGCTGGAGAGACCCCGCTTGAGCAGGACGGGTTTATCGGCCCGACCCACCGCCTCCAGCAGCGGGTAATGCTGCATGTTGCGGGCGCCGATCTGCATGACGTCGGCGTACTGGGCAACCAGTTCGACCGTCTCGGTGCCCACCACCTCGGTGACCACGGCCAGGCCTGTGCGGTCGCGGGCTTCGGCGAGAATCTTCAACCCTTCCTCGCCCATGCCCTGGAAGCTGTAAGGGCTGGTGCGGGGCTTGTACGCCCCGCCGCGCAGACCGATGCAGCCGGCGGCTTTGACGGCTTCGGCGGTGCGAAAGATCTGCTCGCGACTTTCCACCGCGCACGGGCCTGCAATGACGCCGACCGATCGGCCTCCCATGGGGAACTTCCCCGGCCCGATGGCGATCTCGGACTTCTCCTGTTTGACCTCGGTGGAGGCCATCTTGTAGGGGGCGAGGATGGGCACGATCCGGTCGACCATGGGGGCGTTCTCGATGGCGCCCTTGTCCACGGCGCGTTTGTCGCCGAGGCAGGCAACGACGGTGCGGTCGGTCCCGTGGATGACGTGGTCCTTGAGGCCGTAATCGCGAACGAGGTCCACCACGTGCTGAACGTGGGTCTGGGATGCTCCTGGTTTCATCACAACGATCATGGAAAATCACTCCTTGCAGGGGGAAAGGTCAAACAGGTCGGGCGATGGGGCAAGCTCGACGGGAGTTACCCGACGCGCCAGCCTCGCCACGAATAGAAATAGACGCCCGCGACGGGGGCGAAGGAAGGGGCAAACGGACCGGGAGAGACGATGGTCGGCCGCCGGCCGACGCTCTCCCTGAGAATCTCCCGAGTTGTCGTTGAGTCGGTCATGGTCCGTGGTCCCGTCCGGGAACTCGCCCGGACCTGTCATTATAGCCCCGAGATCGAGCACTGGGGAGGGGCAATTTCACGAAGATTCCGTGCAGTCGACCCGACGGGGAAAAAGAGAAGCCCGGGCACCTGGGCACCCGGGCTTACGACTCGCCTCCCCACAGGGGCGTTTGGACTATCAAAGGCCGGGGCGGGCTACTCGTCGCCGGCCTTCTCTTCCACGACGATCACGCCGTTGGCGTCGCCGTTGATGACGATATTCTTGACGACGATGGCGCCCTCCCCGCCTCCGCCGCCCTGGACCACGATGCGGGCCTGGACCTTCTTCTGCTGTTTCTTGCCGGCGGGCTTTTTCGCGGGTTTGCCCTTTTTCGGCGCGGGTTTGGCCCGGGCCGGGGCCACCGCCGCAGCCGCCGGAACCTGTTGAGCCGCCTCATCGCCGGAGGCATAGAGAAACCATGATGGCAGGACAAGAACGAGCGGAAACAGCGATGCGGTAAGCACAAACCCCGCGCGGCCGATGCGTTGACGGAACATGGGTTCTCCTTTTCGTGGGCGCAGGGATAAGCCCGGTGCCCGTACAACATTATAGACGCCCCAAGGCAGAGGAGGTTCACACAATCAGGAAAATGTTCCGCATTTCTCGCGGGCGTCAGCTCACCGGCGTGATGCGCTCCATCCCGCCCATGTAGGGCTGGAGGGCAGCCGGGATGTTCACGCTGCCATCGGCGTTCTGGTTGAGCTCCAGCAGCGGAATCAGAATTCGCGGCGAGGCGACCACCGTATTGTTCAGCGTATAGCAGAAATGAACGTTGCCCTCGGCGTCGCGGTATCGCAGGTTCAGCCGACGGGCCTGGAAATCGTGCAGCGAACTGGCGGAGTGCGTCTCGCCGTAGCTTTCGCGTGAGGGCATCCACGTCTCGATGTCATACATCCGTACCTTGCCCTGACCCATATCGCCGGTGCATACCTCCACCACGCGGTAGGGCAACTCGAGCTTGGCGAGCATTTCCTCGGTGTTGGCGAGGATCCGTTCATGCCACCTCGCCGCCTCGTCGGCGTCCTCGCGACAGAGGACCACCTGCTCGACCTTGTCGAAAAAGTGAATGCGATACAGCCCGCGCGTGTCCCGCCCGGCGGCGCCGGCTTCGCGACGGAAACAGGTGCTCAGGGCGGTGTAGGTCTTGGGCAGGTCGTCGGCAGAGAGGATCTCGTCGGCGTGATAGCCCACCAGCGCCACCTCGCTCGTGCCCGCCAGCGCCTGGCCGTCCCGCTCGCAGAGGTACGACTCATCGCGGTGCAGCGGGAACTGCCCCATGCCCTCCATGATCCGCTCGTCGACCAGCACGGGCACGGTCATCGCGGTGAAGCCCTTCTCGGCCATGTGATCGAACGCCAGGCGAAGCACCGCCTGATGCAGCCTCGCCCCGGCGCCTTTGAGAATGTAGTTCCGCGAGCCGGCGAGCTTCACGCCGCGCTGCAGGTCGATAATGTCCAGCAACTCGCCCAGTTCGACGTGGTCCTTCAGCGGAAAATCGAACCGGGGCGGATCGCCCACGCGACGGACCTCGACGTTGTCTTCCTCGCTCCGGCCGACGGCTGCGTCGGACGAGGGAATCTGCGGGACGCGCAACATCCGCTCGTGGAACTCCGGTTCGAGCTGGGCCTGTCTGTCGGCGAGCTCCTTGGCGCGCTCCTTCAGCCGCGACATGTTCTCGATGGCGGACTTCTTCTCCTCGCCCTGCAGTCTGGCGATGGTCTTGCCGGCCTGGTTCTGCTCGGTGCGGATCTCCTGCAGCTCGCGCTGGATGTCCAGCAGCCTGGCGTCGAGCTCGAGCAGGGCGTCGATGTCCACGTCCATGTTCTTGAGGCGGACCGCCTCCTTGACCTTCTCGGGATGCTCGCGGATGAACTTGATGTCGATCATGGGGGTCTCGTTGGGGGTTCCGTTGTGTGCGCAGGGGAATTATACGTCCTGCGGCGGTAACCTGCCAGCGCAGGCCACAGCGCGGGAGCCGGGCTCAACCCGGGAACGTCGGTGAACGGGGAACCGATCCGCCGGCGGCGTCCCTGCCCCTGGAGCGTCAGGCGGCGTGGTCAGTTGCTCTGCACTTCCTCGGTGAGGCGGTCGAGGGACGCCTGGAACTGCACGTCTTTCTCCCGCATGGTTTCGATGGTGCGGTTGGCGTGCATGACGGTGGTATGGTCTCGCCCGCCGAAGTAGCCGCCGATTTCCTCGAGGCTGTGACGGGTCAGTGTCCGGGCGAGGTACATGCAGATCTGCCGGGGAAGGGCGATGGAGCGCGAGCGCTTGC
Source organism: Phycisphaerae bacterium (assembly GCA_046541875.1). Classification (GTDB taxonomy): domain Bacteria; phylum Planctomycetota; class Phycisphaerae; order SM23-33; family SM23-33; genus CAZFPT01. The sequence goes on from JBKHCL010000043.1 coordinate 16,257, forward strand.
GCGACTGCAGGTCGGCCAGGCGGACGGAGTATCGGCTGGTGACGACTTTGAGGATGTCTTCGATGGTCACTTCGCGCCGGCGGTCGGGGCGGGCACCGCCGAGAGCTTCCTCGGCGATCCGCAGGGAAATCGGCTCGTCGGAGACCTTCGCGAGCATGGCGACTTTCGAGATCGCCCCTTCCAGCTCGCGCGTGTTGGATTCGATCTTCGAGGCGATGAAGCAGGCGACGTCCTCGGGCAGCTCGATTCCCCGGGCGGCGGCCTTCTTGTTCACGATGGCCACCCGCGTTTCGTAGCTGGGTCGATCGATCCGCGCGACCAGGCCCCAGTTGAATCGGCTGATCAGGCGGTGTTCGAGGTCCTTCAGTTCGTCCGGGCCACGATCAGACGAAAGAATGAGCTGTTTGTGGTCCTGGTAGAGCGTGTTGAACGTGTGGAAGAACTCTTCCTGGGTCTGCTCGTGGTCGGCGAGAAACTGGATGTCGTCGATCACCAGCACATCGGCGTGTCGGTAGCGGTAGCGGAAGTCGTGCAGCTGTCCGTTTCCGACGGCTTCGATGAAGTGGTTCACGAACGTCTCGCAGGACAGGAAGCAGATGCTCGCGCCGGCTTCGCGCTGGGAGATTTCCTGGCTGGTCGCCTGGAGCAGGTGCGTCTTGCCCAGCCCGACGTCGCCGTGGATGAACAGCGGGTTGTACGCCTGCCCGGGTGATTCGCTCACCGCGACGCACGCGGCGTGGGCCAGACGATTGCACGGACCGGCGACGAAGTTGGTGAAGCTGTAATCATCCGAGAGGCGGACGGTCTCATCGAGCAGCTTGCCGTTCTCGGACACCTCGTAGCTGCCTGCTTCTTCCTCGGCCTGGGCCTGGGTGAGGAAGCAGACGCCCACCAGTCGGCCGGTGGCGGCCTGGGCGGCTTCGGTGAACAGGCGGGTGGCGTGGCGCGAGCAGTAGTCCTGCTCCTGGGCCCCGGGCACCTGGATCTCCAACAGGCCATGCTCCAGTGTGAGCGGTTCGAGCTGGGTGAACCACGGGCGGATGGTGTTGCCTCCCTCCGAGATGACCCGCTGAATAATCCGCTGCCAGAGCGTCCTGTCTACGATCGCCATGGGCGTGGTCCCTTCAAGCGCACATCGTGCGCAGCATGGTTCACAAAATCGAACGAACGAAGCCAACAGACGTGACCGACCGGCGGGTCACCTTCCCTGGTGATGTCCCTTCCCTGGGGTTCGCTGCTTTCGGCACGTAAGGGCAATCTACTCGCCCGCGAGAAGGTTGTCAAAGGCAAAACCATCGCACCACCCCGGCTGCGTCTTTCGGGCCATCGGCCGCCGGAATACCACAGGTTCGGGCGGGTCCTGCAGTTAACGCCGGACTCATCCAGGCCTAGTTGAACCTCGTAACCGCCTCCGAAGCCGGGCCCTTCTGCCCGCCGGCGCGTTGGTTGGGGGTCCAGTTGCTCCGTCGCGATGGGCCGTTGTTGGCCGGAACCCGCCCGGTCAGCGAGAGATACTCCTGCCCGCCGAGGACCTTCTCGAGGGCGTTGAGCGTCTCGCGGGTCGGGGCAACGAACCACGCGCGATCCACCTGCACCTTCGCCCTGACGTCCACTCGGCTGGCGGGGCTGACCTCCACGTACACCGGGCAGTTGCCCCGGTGGGCGGTGAGGGCGGCCCGGACGTCCTTGAGCAGCCCGTTGCCCTTGCCCGCCGGCAGGCGAAGCGTCACGCCGCCGGTGAATTTCACGATCGCCTCGTCGATGGGAATCACCTCATCGATGATGATGCTCGGGCGCTCGCGCTTGCGGTCCAGACTGCCCTGCAGGAAGACCATCGAATCGGGCACCAGCAGCTCGACGACGTCCTCGTAGGTCTTGGGGAACACCACCGCGTCGCACTTGCCCGAGACGTCCTCGACGGTGAGCATCGCCATCTTGCGGTTGCTCTTCTTGGTGAACGTCGGGCGCACCTGGGAGATCATGCAGCCCACCAGCATCGGCGTACCGTCCGGATAGCGCTCGGCCTCGGCGAGCGTGAACCCCGTCGGCTGCGAGAGACTCTTGAGCTCGCGCGCGTACTTCACCAGCGGGTGGGAAGTCACGTAGAAGCCCAGCGTGTCCTTCTCCGCCACCAGCAGTTGAGACTCCGACCAGGGCTCGACGTCCGGGAAGCGGGGTCGCTCTGCCGGCTCGCCCGCTGCGGGGCCGAACATGCTCATCTGCCCGCTTTTGCGGTCGGCAGCGGCGGACTGACCCAACTGGATGGCCCCGTCCAGGGCGGCGATCATCGCTGCCCGCGACGCGCCAAGGGCGTCGAACGCGCCGCATTTTACCAGTGTTTCGATCGTCGAGCGGTTGACGGCCCGCAGGTCCACGTACTCGCAGAAGTGGTACAGGTCGGTGAACGCCCCGACTTCCTTCCGCGCTTCGACGATGGCGTCGACCGCCTTGTGACCGACACCTTTGACCGCCGCCAGCCCGAAGCGGACCGAGTCTTCGTCGATGGCGAAGTCCGCCCCGCAGGTATTCACGTCCGGCGGGAGGATCTGCACGCCCATGCGCGTCGCCTCGGCCATGTATTGCACGACCTTGTCGGTGTCGCCCGCTTCGAAGGTGAGCGTCGCGGCGAGGAACTCGCGCGGGTAATGCGCCTTCATGTAGGCCGTCTTGTAGGCGAGGATGGCGTACTGCGTGGAGTGGGACTTGTTGAAACCGTACCCCGCGAATTTCAGGATCAGCTCGAACAGCTCCCTCGCCTCAGCCTCGGCGATTCCGTTGGAGACGCACCCTTCGATGAAGTTGGGCTTCTCGGCGGCGATCACCTTCTCCTTCTTCTTGGAGATCGCCTTAATCAGCGTCAGGGCGCGGGCCAGCGGGATCTTACCGAGGCGGTTGACCACCTGCATGACCTGTTCCTGGTAGGCCATGATCCCGTAGGTCTCCGCCAGCAGGTCGTCCACCAGCGGGTGAACCGAGGGGACCTCCTCCTGGCCGAACTTGCGGGCGCAGTAGGTGGGAATCAGCTCCATCGGACCGGGGCGGTACATCGCGTTGGCGGCGATGAGTTCCTCGATCCGCTGGGGCTTCATCTGCATCAGAATGTTCTTCATCCCGTCGGATTCGAACTGGAACACGCCGTCGGTATGGCCGTTCTGGAACAGCTCGAAGACCTTCGGGTCATCCAGCGGGAAGGTGTCGGAGTTCACGGGTTGGCCGGTGCTCTCGGCGGCCAGGTCGCAGGCACGCTGCAGAATGGTCAGCGTCCGCAGCCCCAGGAAGTCCATCTTCATCAGGCCGACATCGTCGCAGGTCGGCCCGTCCCACTGGGTGACCGCGTCGTCGCTGTCGGAGGAGCGACAGAGCGGGATGAAGTTTTCCAGCGGCTCATCGGCGATGATGACACCGGCGGCGTGAATGCCGCTGTGGCGGGCGAGACCTTCGAGCCTGGAGGCGTTCTCGATCACCCGCGCCACCAGCGGGTCCGAGTTCACCATGCGTTTGAGATCGGGCTCTGCCTCCATCGCCTTGGCGAGGGTCACCTTCGGACCTTCGGGCACGAGTTTGGCGATTTCGTCGACCTTGGGCAGCGGAACGTCCAGCACGCGCCCCACGTCGCGGATCGCCGCCCGGGCCTTGAGCGTCCCGTAGGTGATGATCTGCGCCACGTGGCCGTACTTCTCGCGAACGTAGCGAATGACCTTGCCGCGACCTTCCTGGCAGATGTCGATGTCCAGGTCCGGCGCTTCCTGCCGGGCCGGGTCGGTAAACCGCTCGAAAAGCAACCCGTACTGAAGCGGGTCCACCTCCTGAAGCCGAAGCGAGTAGCCCAGAAGCGTCCCCACGCCGCTGCCACGCGGCGAAGAGGGAATCCCGTTGTCCCGGGCGTATTTCACGAAGTCGTGGACGATCAGGAAGTACGAGCTGTAACCCTTCTCGCGGATGACCTCCAGCTCCCGCTCCAGACGAGCGCGGTACGCCTCGGGCATTTCGTCCCTGCCCTGCTCGGACATCCGCTCCTTCAGGCCGGCCCAGGCGAGCTTGGCGAGATAGTCGTCGTCGCTGTGACCCTCGGGCACGGGGAACACCGGCAGGTGCTCTTCGGTGAATTCCAGCGAGACGCCGTCTTCGCACATCTCGGCGATCTTGAGCGTGTTGTCGCACGCCTCGGGCCAATGCTTCAGGGCGGTGCGCATCTCCTCGGGCGTCTTGAGATACAGCTCCGGCGGGTAGGCCATCTTCCCTTCGTCGCTGAGCACGCGCCCCGTGGAAATGCACGTGAGCACCTCGTGGGCGGGCTTGTCCTCGCGGGTGAGGAAGTGCACGTCGTTGGTGCCCACGATGCCCACGCCCAGGTCGCCGGCCAGCTCGATCAGGGCGGGGTTCACGCGGTCCTGGTCGGCCAGGCCCTGCTTTTGAATCTCGATGAAGAACCGCTCGGGCCCGAAGATGTCGCGATACTCCCCGGCGATGCGCCGGGCGTCGTCGTCTCGGCCTTCCATCAGCGCCTGGGGCACCTCCCCGCCCAGACACGCGGTGGTGCAAATGAGCCCGTCGCTGAACTCCGCAAGTAACTCACGATCAAGGCGTGGCTTATAGTAAAACCCTTCGAGGAAAGCCCGGGAGGAGAGCTTCATCAGGTTGCCCCAGCCGGTCTGGTTCTGCGCCAACAGCAGCAGGTGGTAGGCGGCCGTCTTCTGGTTGCCCATCGAGCGGTCGTCGCGGGTCGTGGGCGAGATGTACGCCTCCAGCCCGAGGATCGGCTTGATCCCCGCAGCCGTCGCGGCCCGGTAGAAATCCACCGCCCCGAAGAGGTTTCCGTGATCGGTCAGCGCCAGGTGCGTCATGCCGCTTTCGGCTGTCCGGGAGACCAGGTCCTCAATGCGATTCCCGCCATCCAGCAGCGAGTAATGCGAGTGAACGTGAAGGTGCGTGAAGTTGTCCATGATGCGTCCGTGCAGGTTGGAACCCGTTGGCGGGGCAACTCCCGTCGCCCGAAATGCGCCCCGACGAGCACGTATCGTATCAGGCCCGTCGCGCGGGGTGAAACCATTTCGCTCGGGCGAGGCGAATCTTGCCGATCGGACGCTCCGCAAGTCCCCACGCCGGCTGGGATTCGCCCCCAGCAGAAAAAAGGGAATAATTCCCTATCGTTTTGGTGCCCTTTGCCGGACACGGCGCGCCTATAATTCACTGAAGTCGCCGGAAAGGCGATTTCACCTGTTGCCTTCTATCAAGGCTTCGCGCGTTGCGAAGCCCATATGCGGATTCGGTGGTAAAGACACCACCGACAAGACCAGCAGCAAGCGGGCGATCCCGACGGGGATCGCCCGCTTGCGATTGGGACCGATGCGGGGATTATGGTTGAACCTCACCGGCCTTGTCTTCATCATAGGGGCCAATCGGCCGACCCCTCGGCCGGCGACCTTCGAGCTTCTGCAGGATGATTCCATGCCACAGAAAACCTGTCTCCACGCACTCCATGAACGTCTCGGCGGCAAGCTGGTGGACTTCCACGGCTGGTCGCTGCCGGTGCAGTACGCCGGCATCCTCGCCGAGCATCGTCATACCCGCTCGGCTGTGAGCCTGTTCGACACCTGCCACATGGGGCAGTTTGTCCTGCGCGGTGAGCACGTCGGCGAGACGCTGGACCGCATTCTCGTGCAACCGACCGCCGCGATGAAGGTCGGGCGGTGCAAGTACGGCTTTCTGCTCAACGAGGCCGGCGGCATCCTGGACGACACGATCATCATGCGGCTGGGCGACGAGGAATTCTTCCTGGTGGTCAACGCAGGCCCGCGGGAGAGCGACTTCGCCTGGCTGAGGGAGAAACTCCCCGGCGCGATCGAGCTGGTCGAACAGAGCGCCTGGGGCAAGCTGGACATCCAGGGCCCGCTGGCAGCAGAGGTGCTCACCCCACACACCGAGGCCGACCTGACGGAGCTGAAGTACTTCGGCGTGACGCGCACCGGAATCCTCGGCCGAGAGTGCATTCTCTCGCGCACCGGATACACCGGTGAGCTGGGCTACGAGATTTTCTATCCCACCGATGGCATGGTGGAGCTGTTCGAGGCGCTCCTGGCCCACGAGCACGTCAAACCGGCCGGCCTGGGCGCCCGCGACAGCCTGCGGCTGGAGATGTGCTATCCGCTGTATGGGCAGGATATTACCCAGCAGACCACGCCCATTGAGGCGGACATGGCGTTCTTCTGTCCGATGGGCGATGAGTTCGTGGGGGCCTCGGCGTTACGGGCCCAGCGCGATGAAGGTATCGCGCGGAGGCTGGTGGCATTTTGTGCCGATACCCGTCGCCGGGCCAATACCGGCGATACGATTCTACGCGACGGCGACCCGGTGGGTGAGGTCACCAGCGGCGCGTTCTCGCCCATGCTGGAAACCTCGATCGGCCTGGGATACGTCCAGGCCGACTGCTCGGCGGTGGGATCGACCATCGTGATCGACACCGGACGGGCGCAGCTGGAGGCGACCATCGCCGAAAAGCCCCTCTATACCAAGGGCACCTGCCGAACGACACTCGGATAACGACTCAACCCCGCTTGAAAGGAACCGCAGAATGGTACCGGACGATCTCTTGTATACAGAGCAGCACGAATGGATCCGCATGGACGGCGACGTGGGCACGGTGGGAATCACCGACCACGCCCAGGAGCAACTGGGTGATCTGACGTTCGTCGAACTGCCCCCCACGGGCACGAAGCTTACCGCCGGCGACGAGGCCCTCTCGCTGGAAAGCTGCAAGGCCGCCGCCAGCGTGTACGCACCGGCCGACGGCGAAATCACCGAGGTCAACGAAGCCCTCGAGGATGACCCCGGCGCGGTCAACGACGACCCTTACAACGCCGGTTGGCTGTATAAGATCAAGGTCACCGATCCGGCCGGTCTGGAAAAGCTCATGAAGCCGGCCGACTACGAAACGTATCTCGCCGCCCAGGAATAATCCTCGCAGGAACCTCCCATGCCCTTCATCGCCAATACGGACGAGCAGCGGAAACAGATGCTCGAAGAGATCGGACTGTCCGCCGATGATCTCTTCGGGGACATCCCGCCGCAGCTGCGCTGCAAGCCTCTCGATCTGCCCCCGTGGTCCAGCGAGCAGCAGGTCGCCGGCCACCTGCGCATGCTGGCTGAGCGCAACAGCGGGCACCTCGTGAGCTTTCTGGGCGGGGGGTTCTACGATCACTACATCCCCGCTGCCGTCGACGCGCTCGTCGGCCGAAGTGAGTTCTACACCGCTTATACGCCCTATCAGCCCGAGATGTCCCAGGGTACGCTGCAGGCGATCTACGAGTTCCAGTCGGCCATCGCCAGGCTCACGGACATGGAAGTGTCCAACGCCTCGCTCTACGACGGCGGGACCGCCCTGTACGAAGCGGTGATGATGGCGATGCGCGTCACCCGGCGGAATCGCGTGATCGTCAATGAAACGGTCAGCCCCATCTACCGCACGATGATCCGCTCGTACACCTCGAACCTCGGAATCGAACTGGCCGAGACCGGCTCGACGCTCGGACTGGTGGACCGCGACGCGATCGGCGAGCAGCTCGACGACGACACCGCCGCCGTGGTGGTGCAAAACCCCAACTTTTTCGGCTGCCTGGACGACTTCACCGACCTGGCGGAGATGGTCCACGCAGCCGGGGCGCTGCTGATTGTCTCGTGCTACCCGATCTCGCTGGGGCTGGTCAAGACGCCCGGTGCGATGGGGGCGGACATTGTCACCGGCGAAGGACAATCGCTGGGCTTGCCGCTGAGTTTCGGCGGGCCGTACCTGGGCTTCATGGCCACCCGCAAGAAGTACATGCGGAAAATGCCAGGCCGCATCGCCGGCAAAACCGTCGACGCCGATGGCAGGGAAGGTTACGTCCTGACGCTCCAGGCCCGTGAGCAGCACATTCGCCGCGAGAAGGCGATGAGCAATATCTGCACCAACCAGGGGCTCTGTGCCCTCACCGCGGTGGTGTATCTCTCGCTGCTGGGCAAGGAAGGCCTGGTCGAACTGGCCAAGTACTGCGCGGAGAAGGCCTCCTACGCCCGCGAGCGGCTGTTGGAGATCCCGGGCTGCGAGATGTGGTTCGGCAAGCGCCACTTCTTCAACGAGTTCGTGCTGCGCATGCCCAACCGCTCCGACCGCGTCATCCGCAGGCTGTTGGAGAAGGGCATCTCGGCGGGCTTCCCGCTGGGACGTTACTATCCCGAAATGGAAGAAGGCCTGCTGCTGGCAGTCACCGAGAAACGCACCAAGGAAGAGATCGACCTGCTGGCCCACACGCTCGAAACGAGCCTCTAGGACAAACCATGGACCTGATCTTCGACAAATCCGTACCGGGTCGACGCGGCGTTCGCCCCGCGCCGATCGACGTAGCCGACACGGTGTACATCAACGACTCGCTCCTGCGCGACCAGCCGGCAGCGCTGCCCGAACTCAGCGAACTGGACGTGGTACGCCACTTCACCGAGCTGTCGAACCGCAATTTCGGCGTGGATACGGGCTTTTATCCGCTCGGCTCGTGCACGATGAAGTACAACCCCAAGATGGCGGAAATGGTCGGCCATGATCGCGGCTTCGCCGAGTTGCATCCCCTGCTGCCCCAACTGCCCACCGGCGAGCAACAGGTGCAGGGCGCCCTGGAAGTGCTCTACCGCACCGACTGCTGGCTGAGCGAGATCTGCGGGATGGCTGCCTTCACGATGCAGCCGCTGGCGGGGGCACACGGCGAGCTGACCGGCGCGATGATTATCGCCGCCTACCACAAAGACCGCGGCAACGAGAAAACCACCATCCTCATCCCCGACAGCGCGCATGGGACCAATCCCGCATCGGCTGCCATCGCCGGGTACGACGTGGTGACCATCCCCTCCGACGAAAACGGCGTGATGGACCTCGCTGCCACACGAGACGCCATCAACGAGCAGACCGCCGGGGTCATGCTCACCTGCCCGAACACCCTGGGTCTGTTCAATCCGCACGTAGCTGAGATCTGTGAGATGATCCACGAAGTCGACGGGCTGGTCTACTACGACGGGGCGAACCTCAACGCCCTGCTCGGCCAGGCCAAACCCGGCGAGCTGGGGTTTGATATCGTCCATGTGAACCTGCACAAGACCTTCGCCACCCCTCACGGCGGGGGAGGCCCGGGGGCCGGGCCTGTCGGCGTGGTGGAGCGACTGACGCCCTACCTGCCGATTTCGGTCGTGAAAGAGACCGAAGACGGTACGTACTACCTGGACTACGACCGCCCCAAGAGCATCGGGTTCATCGCCCCGTTCTACGGGAACTTCGGAATCGTCCTGCGGGCGTACGCCTACATGCTGATGCTCGGGCGAGAGGGACTCGAGCGCGTCAGCGAGAACGCCGTACTCAACGCCAACTACATCAAGGAGAAGCTCAAGGACTACTACGAGCTGCCCTTCGACCAGGTGTGCAAGCACGAGTGCGTCTTCTCAGCCTCCAGGCAGGCGGAAAAGGGCGTGCACGCCAAAGACATCGCCAAGGCGCTGATCGACCGGGGCATCCACCCGATGACGGTGTACTTCCCGCTGACGGTGCCCGAGGCGATGATGATCGAGCCGACCGAGACCGAGAGCAAGGAAACCCTCGATGAGTTCATCGCCGTGATGATCGAGCTCGCCGAATTGGCTGAGAAAGACCCCGACGCCTTCGCCGCCAAGCCGGAAACCACGCCGGTCACGCGGCTGGACGAGACACTCGCCGCCCGCAAGCCGGACGTCGCCTCGCTGGGGTAGCCCCCTGCGCTGCCTCCGGGAGCGATAGAATAACCTGGAAGGGAGCGTGCGATGGGCGATGCGATGAAGGTAAGGCCGCGAAGCATTCTGTTGGCGATCCTGTGGATCGCCGCCAGCCTGTTGGCCGGCGTGATCGGCACGATGCTGGGCGGGCCCATGCCCGACCCGTGGTATGACGACCTGGCCAAGCCCGCGTTCAACCCGCCCGGGTGGATCTTCGGGCCGGTCTGGACGACGCTGTACATCCTCATGGGGCTGGCGGCCTGGAGGGTCTCACTCCAGCCACCCTCACCGCGCCGCCGAGGGGCGCTGATCGTCTTCGTGGCGCAACTGGCGCTGAATGCCGCCTGGAGCGGGATTTTCTTTGGGCTGCACGAGATCGGCTGGGCGCTGGTGGAGCTGACGGTGCTGTGGGTGTTCATCCTGGTGACGATCGTTCTGTTCGCCCGCCTCAGCAAGCTGTCGGCTGCCCTGCTTCTGCCGTACCTGGGGTGGGTGACCTTCGCCGGCGTGCTGAAC
>JBKHCL010000004.1:0-64939 GCA_046541875.1 Phycisphaerae bacterium
GCTGAAGACCTACCCGATCAAGAAAAAGTAGACCGCTCCGACGGGTAGAGTCGGCTTCAGGACAAGGCGCAGGGTCTGCAGTTCGCTACGGGCCCTGCGCTGTGCGCCATTCGTGGTGGTCCCCGGCGTCAGATGCCCAGGTCTTCCTTCGTGAACAGGGCGTGGAACTCGAACCCGGCCGCTTCCACATTCTCGCGGGCGCCCTGGAGGCGATCGATCACGAACACCAGTCGCAGCACCTCGGCGCCGGCGTTTTTGAGCGTCTCGGCCGCCTGCAGCGCCGCTCCGGCGGTGGTGCCGATGTCCTCCACCAGCAGCACCTTCCTGCCGGTAACGGCTGAGCCTTCAATGAGCTTGCTGGTTCCGTAGCCCTTCTCACCCTTGCGGACGATGGCGAAAGGTTTTCCGGTCTTCATGCTCGCCGAGGCAGCCAGCGAGACGGCGCCCAACTCGGGTCCTGCGATGACCTCGGCGTCCGCGGCGTGGGGGACGAACAGCTCGCCGAGGGCTTCGAGAATGTCCGGCTGGGTCTCGAAGAGGTACTTATCGAGGTAGTATTTGCTCCGTTTGCCCGAGCGAAGGACGAAGTCGCCCTCGAGGTACGAGACCTCCTTGATCCGCTCAGCCAGCTTTGATCGATCCATCGGTGCGCTCCCAGGGTTGGTGTTCGGGGAACTCTTGGTAGCACGGGCGGCCGACGAGGTCAAGCCCGCATGCGAGACGACCTCTCAATGCACGACGCGCTCGCGGGTGCGGGCGGCGGAATTTTCCGTCCCAGCCTCTTGGCGGGGGCGGCTGGAGAGACTATCGTACCCTCCCTGATGAGCGCACAAACGCAGGTTGCACACAGCGAGATCGCTTCCATCCGCGATACGGTGGAGAGTATCTGGATCGCCATTGTCCTGGCGTTCCTCCTGCGCGCATTCCTCGTCGAGGCGTTTGTCATCCCGACCGGCTCGATGGCCCCGAGGTTGATGGGGGCTCACTGGCGCCTGCGCTGCCAGTCGTGCGGACGCAAGTTCGCCTACGGCATGCCGAAAACCAACGGCCACGTCAGTCAGGAGAATGTCTTCTCGGGGGCCCGCTGCCCCAACTGCCGCTACCCCTATACCTCCTATGGCGAAGCCCTCAGTCGGGGCGACCACGTACTGGTGATGAAATACCTCTACCACCTCGATGAGCCCAGGCCTTGGGACGTGGTCGTGTTCAAGAACCCCCAGAACAACCGCGAGAACTACATCAAACGGCTGATCGGGCTTCCGGGCGAGGAAATCGAGATCGTCCACGGTAACGTTTTCGTGCGGAACTGGTTGCGCGATGAAGAAACGTTCCACATCCGCCGCAAGCCCCTCCGCACACAGGAGACGATGTGGCAGGTGGTGTACAACAACGACTACCAGCCCGACATTGAGAAGCACTTCGGCCCGGCCGGCGGTCGGCGCGTGCCCGTCCCGCGATGGGTCGCCGCAGCCGATACGGACGTGTGGGACCTCACCGGCGATGGTGGGCGGGAATTCCGCTTCCACGGCAGTGAGGAGAACTCCACGCTCGAGTTGGACGTGCAACTCCGGCCCGAAGCCCGCGGCGAGGACCGGCGCGAACAGCGCCTGCAGCGGGAGTTGTTCCTGCCCCACTACGGCTACAACGTCACGTCCGACCGACCCGGGGAAGGGTACGATATCGAGGACGCAGCCTTGGCAACCGTCAGCGACCTGAAGCTCTCGGTTGTCCTCTGGCCGGGCAAGGACGCGTGCACGCTGCAGTTGGGGCTGACCAGCTTCGACCACGAGTTCCGGGCTGAGGTCTCCTCGGCCGGCGGGGCGGAGGTGTTCTATCGCCACATGGTCAAGACAGAGGGGAAATGGGTCGCCTGGGGCGAGGCGGCAAACATCCCGGCCATGCGGCAGGGCGTTGGCTATCGGGTGTCCCTGGCGTATGTCGATCAGCAGCTTGTCCTGCAGGTCGACGGAAAGGCCGTCATTCAGCGGACGACGATGAACAAACTCGCCAACGGCAAGGCCGTTCCGCTGATGGACCACGAGTCGCTCAAGAGCTACATGCGGGCGGTTCGCAACGGAACGGCTGAGGTGCGCATCCCCCGCCCGACGATCGCGGTCCGTGGCGGAGCGTGTCGACTTAATCACGTTCATCTCATGCGGGACGTGCACTATACCAATACGAAACTTCAACCGCTCGCGGGCGACAGTTCGGGCATCGCCCCGGAAGCGAAGTATGCCGACACCCTCGGGGTGGAAGGTGGCGAGGACGGCTGGGCGACGTTCGGCAACCCGATCCGCCTGGCCCACCACGCCAAGGGGGATTGTCCCCGGAGCATGGATGAGTTTTTCGTGCTGGGCGACAACAGCCCTCAGAGCCTCGACGGGCGCGGCTGGACCAGCGCCGCCCCCACGCTTCGGCTTTACAGCGACGAAGGCCGACCGATGTACACCCTCGGAACGGTTCCGCGATACAGCATGTTGGGCAAGGCGTTTTTCGTGTATTGGCCTGCAGGTTTCCGCGTTCCGGGGCTGAAGAACCTCCAGATCATCCCGAACGTCGGGAAAGTGCGGCTGATCCGCTGAAATCCGGGCGAAAATCAAGCAATTTCCGCCACGAAAGCAGGAGTTATTCACAATAGGCCACTTGATCGCCGGGCCGCTCGGCGTTGCCGTTGGGAAACGTCCGCTGGGCCTGACCGGCGGCGGCCTCGGGAAAACAGCGGGCCGGCCGGCGAAGTGACGATTTTGTAAAATGCTGAAAAATGACGATGTTATGAGCTTCAGAATGGTCATTCGTGATCAGGCCCGGCCGCGTCGGTCTTGCCGGGGCGCTGCAGATGGCTGACGCGCCAGCGGAAAACGAAACGAATTTGGGCGCAGTTTTGCAGTTTATCCACAAGTTATGCACATTCGCGGGCCCTCCGGGGCCTGCCATGGGCGGGAACCCCCTATGATCCTGCTGGAAGCACAGAATCTGGTCAAACGGTACAGCGGCAGGACCGTTGTGGACAAGGTCTCCATCACGGTCAGCCAGGGCGAAATCGTCGGCCTGCTGGGACGCAACGGAGCCGGCAAGACCACGTCTTTCCGCATGACGATCGGCATGGTCACGCCGGATGGTGGACGGGTGATTTTCGATGGCGTGGACGTCTCGAAGATGCCCATGTACAAACGTGCCCGCCGCGGGATGGGCTATCTCTCCCAGGAGCCGAGCATTTTCCAGAGGCTCACGGTGCGGCAGAACATCCTGGCGATCATGGAGACCATGTCCATCAAGCGCAAGGCTCGCAACCTGCAGTGCGACGCGCTGCTCGAACAGTTCGGGCTCACCGTGCAGCAGAACCAACTGGCCCGCACACTCTCCGGCGGCGAGCGACGGAAGCTCGAGATCGCCCGCGCCTTGGTGACCAACCCCACCATGATCCTCCTGGACGAACCCTTCTCCGGGGTGGACCCCATCGCCGTGGAGGACCTCCAGAAGGAAATCCGGGGCCTGAAGGACCGGGGCATCAGCATTCTGCTGACCGACCACAACGTCCGCGAGACCCTCACCGTCACCGACCGGTCGTACATTCTCGACCGCGGGCAGATTCTCCGCGAGGGGCATCCCAAGGACCTCATCAACGACGAGCTTGTGCGGAAGACGTATCTCGGGCAGACGTTCCGCGGCGACGAGTTCGACGGCTGATCGCCCATGGCGCGCTGGGATCACGCTTTGCCATCGGCCGACGACCTGCCCGAAGCGATCCGCGAGTACACCGGCAGCGGGCAGTTCGGGCCGGCCTATCGCATCATGCTCGAGCATGACACGCACGCCCCCGGCAGCGTCGATCGCGTGGGCATCGAGCACATGATCCGCCTGTGCGACGCGACGGCTGAGTTCCTCTACAGCGAGTACACCCCGACGACCGTTCGCCACATGCCCGGATCTCGGCCGAGATTGGAGGCGGTGTGCGAGGAGATCTTCGACGGCGTCCGGGACGCCGAGAAACGCGTGCGGCGCATCGGGCGGTTCTGCCGGCGCCTCGGGGCAAAGGCCCCGACCGGCTCGGACGAGGAGATGGTCTTCGGCGGCACGGAGGAGCAGATTATCGACCGCGGGTCGGACTGGTGCACCGATGTTTCGCGTGTGGCGTGCGCGCTGCTGCAGGTCGGCGGGATCCCGTCGCGGATCGTCTTTCAGGCGAACCCGGATCGGCCCTACAGCGGACACGTAATTGTCGAAGCGTGGCGCAGCGGCATCTGGGGCGCGGTGGACCCGACCTGCAACGTCGTCTACCGTCACAGCAGCGGCCGACCGGCATCGGTCTGGGAACTCATGAACGACGACGACCTGCTGCGACGTCACTACCGCAACGCCGGCACGATGTACACCAACCCCCAGCAGTTCCGTCTGTCGGCCGTCGTGAACTACCGCATCGCCCACGCCGCCGGCTACCGCTATGACATGGGTCCGCTGAACGAGTACTCGCGCCGGGTTCTGGAAATGTCATTGGCCGGTTGGCCCGGCGGACGGCGGTGGCTCTTCGGCGAAGAGCAGGGCCGATGCGGCCTGCAGTAAGCCCCTTGCGCCCCCGCTCGACAGTAAGCCCCTTGCGTGAGCAAGGGGATAGAGCAGGACGTTACCTGTATTCCTGCAAGCTTTTATCCCTCACCTCACGGCGGTCTGTGGTTCGCTTCGCCCTCCGTTCAGCGTGTAGGGCCAGCGAACCGCCGGTGTCGGGCCTGGCGATTCAAAACAGGGAGATGCATTTTGTTCACGTGAGTGTGTGGTATTCGGGGAATCGAGGTGGTTTGCCGGCGGAACGGCCTGCGTTTGAGGGCGTGTTTCTGCAGCAGGAGGTTACAGTTCGTCGGTGTTCGGGTGAATCGGCAACCGGATGGTAAAGCACGCCCCGCCATCGGGGGGAGACTCAGCCGAGATGGACCCGCCCATCTCCACAACGATCCCATGCACCACCGACAGCCCCAGCCCGGGGTTCATCTTCTCGCCGCCGGCGTGCAGGCCCTTGGTGGTGTAGAACGGTTCGAACACCATCGGCAGGTCGCCTGGCGGAATCCCATGCCCGCTGTCGCAGAACCGCAGCATCACGTGTCGATCGTCGGCGTGGAGCGAAAGGGTGATCCTGCCACCGTTGGGCATGGCTTCTTCGGCGTTGCTCAGCAGGTTGCCCAATGCCTGGTGGATGCGATGGGTCGCCACGGGCGTGATGGGCACGCGGTCGATGTCGAGTTCCAGCGTGATCCCTCTTTCGGCGAGAGGCTGTTCCACGAGTTGTGCGAAGGTCAGAACCGACTCGGTCAGATCGCTCAGATCGTCAGGCCGTTGGGGATGTTCGGCAAAGCTCAGCAGCGACTGGACGATTTTGGACGCCCTTGTGGTCGCCTCGGCTGTGGTCTGCAGGGCCCGCTTCATCGCCAGGAAGTCCAGGCTCGTCAGGGCGTAGTCCACCACGGTGGCCACCCCGCCGAGGATGTTGTTGAAGTGGTGGGCCACGCCGGCGGCGAGCGTCGCCAGAGAGGCCATCTTCTCGCGCTGGGCGAGCTGGTCGCTGCGGTGTCGCAGATCGGTCTGATCGACGATCCAGACGGCGGCCCCGGTGACCGCGCCGGCGTGGTCGTGGATCGGCTGGAGGCGGACCTGCACGTTCTTTTCCTCCCCTTCGTTGGTCGGAAGGGGGACCTCGAACTTCGGGCTGTGCCCGTGCTCGATCACCCGGTGAAACAGACGTCCGACGGCCTTTCGGTGACGCGGCGAGACGGCGTTGACGACCGCCTCCCAGGTAACCGGGCCATTGACAATGCCCAGAATGCTCCGGGCGGCCGGGTTCGCGCGGACCACGTGCAGCTCACGGTTGGTCGTGAGCATCCCGATCGGCGAGCGGGTGACCAGTTCCTCGTAGATGTCGCCTTGGGCGGCGGGGGGAGTTTGCTCTGGATCATTCGTCATGGTGGCTGACCTATCGCCCTCCGGTGTTGATCGGCCGACCCGCGCGATCGGTGTGAGCCACGTCGGTTTCGGTGATCTGGGGCATGAGTACCAGGACGGTCTCGAAGTCGATCCCTTCCTGCCGACGCAGCAGGAAATGATGCCCCACACTGGTGGGAATGCTCGCTCGCCGACCCGGCCCGATCACCATGAATTCATCCGAACTCATCCGCAGGCGAAACTGCAGCGGGCCAAACACGAACCAGTCCGGTTGCGGGACGAACCCCCGCACGCCGGCTTCGTTGACGAGTTTTGGACGAAGGCGCGTGGTGGTAATCTGCGGAACGCCGGTGACCAGCAGGGCATCGCGGTTGTTCTCGTCGATACGGCAGTTGACCGCCAGCAGGTTTGTCCCGGGCGGGTAGTCTTCTCCGGTGAGGCTGAGATCGTTCAGCGACAGGAAAATCGTCTGGGCGGGTTGGCGGCGTTTCAGCTTGATCGGGATCGTCGAACCGGGCAGGACGGGGATGTGCGTCAGGGCGATCTGCCGGCCGGTCATGCGGCCGAGCACGTCGGCTACGTCAGGCCAGTTGCTGGTGCGCCCCACGCCCACGCGCATGCCGTTGCGCCCCAGGGCGGCGGCGGTGTCGGCCCCGATGGCCTCCTCGTCCACGTAGCTCCAGAGGTCTTCCGAGCCGCTGGCGGTTCCTGCCGGCAGGAGCACCGTGGCCATGCGAAAGTTCACCATCAACTGCCTGTTGGGGGCGGTGGTGCGATCGGTTCCGGGCATGGTTCCGATGTCCCGACCCTCGGAGGGTCCATTCGTCGACGGGCATCCCGCCGCGACAAGCGAGGCTGCAAGCAATAGCAAGGTTGAGGCTGCCTTCATAACGCACCGGACGGAACGAGTTCATGTGCCCGAACCATTCATGCTACGCGCTGGAGTGGGGGCTGTCAATCGGCTCGAAGCCTGGCTCGCGGGCCAAGCTGCGGTTCCCCTCCCGCCTCTACCAGTGCGGGCGGTACTCGTCGGGCTTGCCCTCCCTGCGCTGGTAGCCGGTGTTTCCGGAGGTCTCGGCGCCGGCGAAGTTCGAGATGAACCCCCGGCTGCGGATGTTGTGATGCTTGTTGCGGCGGATGACGTTGTCGGTTCCCTCCCCCACGATGCGGATTCCGCTGCCTTCGGTGGTATTGCCCTCGATCACGACGTTGCGGCAGGGGAGGGGTTTGTTCCTGTTGGTGCTGCCCAGAACCGTAATGGCTGCCTGCCCCGCGGCGCGGATGTGATTGCCGCGGATCTCCAGACCCTTGACCGGCACGCGCCACAGGCAGATGTAGGCGTTGCCGCGGTTGTTGACGATGCGGCTGTCGCGAACGCCGACGTTTTCCCACGCCTCGTGCATGATCCCCTCCCCGTCGACGTACTTTTTGCCGTCCGGACCGTAGTTCGAGTAGACCTCGTAGTCGTTGCCCTCCACCGTCCACCGCCAGCCTTTCATCTCGATGGCACGGTTGTTGTTCGTGAAGTTGCTCAGCGTCAGGCCCGTGTAGGTCGGGCGGATCACGTCGGGCTCGTAGCGGATCACGTTGTAGCCCACGAAGGTGCCGTCGCCGCTGGTTTTGATGGCGGCACAGCCGGTGCAGTAGACGTAGTTCTGGCGGATGTCAATGCCTCCAGCCAGCCCCCAGGCAGGCGGGATATTCGGGTCGGCACCGGTGGGCGGATCGCTCACGCGGCGGTGTTTCCACCAGATCTCCAGCCCCCGCGCCAGCGGATCGGCGTTCACGGCGATCCCGGGGCGGTTGTCCATGTCGAACCGTGCGTCGATGGTGACGATGGTCTTGTCTTTGACCTTCTGGTGGGTGGCGGGCTTGCCGCGATACACCCGAAAGTCCGGCTGGGTGAAGCTCCCCTCCCCGGAGCGCGGAATGCGGTTGTTGGCGATCAGCACGTCGCCGCCGGTGAAGCACCAGATGGCGGCGGCGTCACGACGGGTCCAGCGCTGCCAGGGGTGCTGGAAGGGCGATGGGATGCGTGGATCCGGCACGGCTGCGTTGCGGAGAATGTTGCCGCAGATCAGCCAGCGGCGACCGGCCTGACCTCGCGCGAACCGCTCGGCGAAGCCGTCCCGGCTGCCGAGGTGCACGTGACCATTCTCGATGTGCAGGTCCACCACGCCCACGTCGTTGGCGGAGGGGTCGGCCAGTTCGATGCCCTTGAAGGCGGAGTCTCTGGGAGCGCCCTCTCCCCGGGCGGAGAAGCGGTATCGCGGGAAGACCAGCCTGGTCGCCTGGGCGTAGGTGGCCCGGCGGGCATCGGGCGTGCGGGTGGGCCCCGCCCCGCGGAGGATCACCCCGTCGCGCAGGCGGATGGTGCGGCGAAGGACGTACGTACCGGGCGGGATGTACACCACGCCGCCCTCGTCGCCGAGCTGCTTCTGGGCGGCGTCGATGCGGTCGTCCCAGGTCTCACCCGGGGCGTCTTTGACGTTTACCACGCGATCCCACGGCAGGGCGCCCGTCCAGGCGGGCCAATCGTCGCTGGTGATGTCCGCAAGCTCTCTGTCGTTGGCGTCCTCTGCCGGTTCGTGCGAGGGGACAGCGGCCGACGGGTCCGACGCGCAGCCGACGATGGCACACAGAACGCAGGTCAAAAGACAGGGGCGGAGTAACTCTCGCAGGCTCATCGGGTCTCCGGTGGTCTGGTATTGCGGCGGGCTCAGTGGCGATCATCATAGCCGATCCTCCCGGCCGATCCAAGCGCCGCCAAGCCCGCGTGTCAGGAGGGTTCATCGCTCTGGTTTGCAGACTCTTCCCCGATTCGCCGTTCCACGGGCACGACCACAGCCGACAGGGAACGGTGCGTTCGGCGGGCGGCGCGAAACTCCTCCAGATCGTCCAGCAGCCCGTCTAGCTCATCGTCGCCGACCTGGGCGCTGATCAGCGTCAGGTTCCCGGGGTGCACCTGCGAGCCGGTGTGTTTGCCGGTGCTGTCGTGGCCGGCGATCATACCCACGCGGAGGTAGTCGGTGATTTCGCTGTGGGCGAGGATGCGTTCGATCTCTTCGGTGAACTCGAACGGAAAGCTGATCTGCACGAGCTTCATTCGTCGTCCTCCTGTGGGGAGCCCAGCCGGCTTGAGAGTTTGGAGACGCCCTCGCCGACCAGCACGTACACCACCGGCAGGAACACCAGCGTCAAGATGGTGGTAACGGTCAGTCCGAACGCCACGGCGACGCCCATCGGGGCGCGGGCTTCCCCGCCGGACCCGAATCCCAGGGCGATCGGAAGCAGTCCCAGGACGGTCGACACCGTCGTCATCACCACCGGGCGGAAACGGACGGCCGACGCTTCGCGGGCGGCTTCCCGCAGCGAGCGACCCCGGGCGACCAGCACGTTGGTATAGTCGATCAGCAGGATCGCGTTCTTGGTGGCCATTCCCGTGAGCATGATCAGTCCGATGAACGAGACGATTCCCAGCGGCATATTGAAGATCCACAGGGCGGCGAATGCCCCCGACCACGCCAGGGGCAGGGCCAGAAGGATGATCAGAGGCTGGAGAAACGATTCAAACTGACCGGCCAACACCAGATAGATAAACACCACAGCCATGGCGATGGTGACCAGCAGGTTCCGGAACGACTCCCGAAAGTCCTGCGTCCGTCCGGCGAAGACGTAGTCGAACCGACGCGGAAGCTGCTGATCCAGACGGGTCTGCAGGGCGTTGACGGCATCGCCGAGGGACGATCCGGGAGGGGTGGAGGCGGAAATGGTGGCCGAGCGGATGCGGTTGTAGTGGTGAATGGCGCTGGGCCCGACGCCGACTTCGCTGCGCAGCAGGTCGCCTGCGGAGACCATGTTCCCGTCGGCGTTTCGGAGGTAGATCGACTGGATCATCTCGGGGACCATATCGCCCTTGAAAACGATCTCGGGGATGACTTCGTATCGCTCGGCCTCGCGCTCGATTTCGGAGATGTCGGGTTCTCCCAGGAGCAGCTGGAACGTCTCATTGATGTCCCGTACGGTGATGCCGGCGTCGTTGGCCTTGTCCCGCCGCGGCCGGATGTTGACCTCGGGATTGTTCATCTTCAGGTCGGAATTCACTCCGGTAAAGAGCGGCTGCCTGCGCATCCAGCCCATGAGCGATTCCTGCCGCCGGGCCAGCTCGTCCAGGTCCGGGTGTTGCAGAGCGAACTGCACTTCCGCCCCGGCTCCCAGACCGACCTGGCCGAACTCGATGACGTAAGCCCGGCCGAGGGGGATCTTCTTGAGCTGCTCGCGCAGTTGCTGGGCCACCTCGCTCTGGTGGAGTTCGCGCTGGTCTCTGGGCACGAGTCGCACGAAGGCGATGCCGTTGTTCACGCGGCCCGGTCCTTCACCGCGGGACAGGCCGATGGCGCTGAAATAGTGCTGCACGTCGTCCCGTCCGCGGAGGACCTTGCCGATTCGGTCGGATTGTTCCTGGGTGGCCCGAAGGGTGGCGCCCTCGGGCATTTCGTAGGATACCAGGAACTGCGAGCGGTCCACGGTGGGCAGGAACTCGGTGGAGAGCCTGGTGGCGAGGTAGCCCGTGGCGGCGAATACCGCCAATGCCGACAGGATGCTGATCGCCGGGTGGGCAAACGCCTTGCCCACCAACCAGCCGTACGCGTCGCCCAGGCGGTCGACGCTCTTGCGTGCGGTGGTGGCGAGTCGCCCTTCCCGTTCGGTGCGTTTGAGCAGCCTCGAGCAGAGCATGGGCGTGAGGGTCAGGGCGGTGAGCGTCGAGGCGAACACCGTAACCGCCACCGTCAGGCTGAACTCGTAGAAGAACCGTCCGATGATCCCGGCGGTGAACGCCACGGGGATGAAGACCGCCGCCAACGCCATTGTGTTGGCGATGGCGGGAAAGGCCACCTCGGTGGTTCCCACGCGGGCGGCGGGTCTGGCTTCGCTTCCGGCGTCCAGCTTGCGTTTGGCGGATTCCAGGATGACCACGGCGTCGTCCACGACGATCCCGATCGCCAGGATCAACCCCAGCATGGTCAGCGTATTGAGGCTGAACCCCAGCCAGGACATGACGGCCACCCCGGCCAACAGACTGACGGGAATCGACAGTGAGGTGATCAGCGTGCCCCACCCGCTTCGCAGGAAGAACAGCACCACGATTACCACCAGCCCGGTTGCCAGGAAGATGGTCACCACCAGGTCGCGGATGCTGGCTTCGATATACTCCGAGTTGTCCGTGGCGATGGTGTATTCCAGCCCGGGGGGGAAGTCCCCCGCCAGCTCGGACATCCGTTCCCGCACAGCCGACGCCAGGGCGACCGTGTTGGCGCCGGATCGTTTGACGATGCCCAACCCGATGGCCGTCCGACCGACGAAGTTGGCGCTCTGGCGGTCGTTCTCGACTCCGGCGTAGGCTTCTCCGACGTCTTCGATGCGAATGGCGCCCCCGCGGCGGACAGCCACGATGATGCGGTTGATCGGCTCGGGGCTGCTGAACTGCCCGTGCATCTTGACGAGGAACTCGCGTTGCTCGCTCTCGATCCGCCCGGCCGGGAGGTCTACGTTGTTGGCCCGGATGGCGGCGATGACGTCTTTGACTTCCAGGTTGCGGGCTTTGAGCTTCTCAGGATCCAGGCGGACCCGGACGGCGTATCGCCGCTCGCCACCGATGACGACGCGCCCGACGCCACGGATGTTCTGGAGGTGTTCCCGCAGCGTCTCGTCGGCGTAGGTGCTCAGGGAGACGGCGTCCCAGCGCCGGTCGCCGGTCAGGGCGATCCACATCACCGGCTGGGCGTCCGGGTCGATCTGACGAACGATGGGGCGTTCGATTCCGTCGGGCAGTTCGCGCAGAGCACGGTTCACGCGGTCGCGCACGTCCTGCGTGGCGATGTCCACGTCGCGCCACAGCTCGAACTCCGCCGTGATCGTGCCCACCTGCGCCCGGGCGGTGGACTCCAGACGTTTGAGCCCTTCGGCCGTGTTGATCTCCTCTTCGAGCGGGTCGATGATCTCGGTTTCGATGACCTCGGGCTCGGCGCCGGGGAACACCACGTTCACGCTCACCACCGGGAACTCGATGTCCGGGTTCTCCCGCAGGGGCATGGCCGTCCAGGCCCACAGACCGAAGACCGCCACCGCGATGAAGACCACGATCGTCAGAACCGGTCGGCGGATGGTGAAATTCCAGATCATGGCCGCCCACCTCCGGCAGGACGACTGGCCGGTTGCGTTGCCGGTCGGCTGGTCGGCTGGGTCGTGGTGTCGGCTACGATGCGAACCTTCCGTTCTTCGCGCAGCTGCAGTTGTCCGGTGCGGACGACGGTCTCGCCGGGCTCGATGCCTTCGCGGATTTCCACCCACCCGGGCCGTCGCAGACCCGTCTTCACGCTCTGTCGCCGGGCCGTGCCGTTCTCGACGATGAACACCTCGTATCCCTCTCGCGTGGAGACGAGGGCTTCTTCGGGGATGGTGGGAACGTTGCGACGGACGTCCGTGATCAGCCGCGTTTTGGCGAACGTGCCCGGGCGCAGCAGGCCGTTGGGGTCGTCCACCAGGGCGATCAGCGGCAGCCGGCGGGTGCTTTCCCGAACGCGGGGTGCAACGTAGGAGACCGAGGCGGCAAAGGTCCGCTTCGGCCAGGCGTCCACGGTGAACCGCACGGTCTGGCCGAGGGCGACCTGGTCCATCTCCTGCTGGCCGACCTGGAAGTGAATCTCCAGCGCCGAGGGCGTCACCAGTGTTGCCAGCGGATCGCCGATGTTCACGAAGTCGCCCACGTCCACGAGGTGGTCGCCCATCGTGCCGGCCGACAGCGTTCGTACGCGGGTGTCCCTGATCTTCTCGCGGATCAGCTCGATCTCGGCATTCACGCGGCGAACCTGGGCTTCCAAAGCCTTCCACCGAGACCGGAGGCGATCCATTTCCTCAGTTGTGGCGGCGCCTTGTTCGTACACGTCCAGATACCGTCGGTAGCTTCTCTCGGCCTCGGCGGCGCGGACCTTCAGTTCGTCCCGCTGAGCGACGCGGGCAGCGAGCTGCTTTGTGAGCTCTTCCTTTTTGAGCACGAAGAGCACCTCGCCGGCGGAGACCTTCTGCCCCCGCTGGAAGCGGATCTCCTGGACGTGCCCCGGCGTCTCGGCGCGAAGTTCCACCCGACGGGCGGCGCGCAGGTTTCCGACGCTTCGCAGCGTTCGCCGGAACGTGCCCGGCTGAACCGTCCAGACCCGCACCGGGACAGGCTTGTCGCGCCGCTGTTGCTTCTCTTCCCCACAGCCTGGAAACAACAGGGCAGCCGCCACGAGGACGAATGCCAAACGGGGGGCAGATTGTGTGGGATTCGTGTCCATGAGTTACAACCTGCCCTCAGGCAGGAACACCTTGCGGCCCGGCCAAGGCGGTCGCCCGGCCGGCGTCGCGTCAAGTTATTGTATACGAATGGTCAGCGGCCGAGCCGGGAAGGTGGATCAGCGGGTGTGCGGTCAGTCCCGGCCGAGCTTTTTGAGGAACTCGTCTTCGTCGATCTGCTCGGTGTGGTGCTGTTCGGCGTCGGAGAGTTTTCTCCGGCCGGGGTTCTTGCCGACTACGAGATAGTCGGTATTATCCGAGACGCCGGCGCCGGCCTGGCCGCCGGCCAACCGGACGGCCTGCTTCGCCTCGTCGCGGTCCATGGTCGAGAGCGTACCGGTGATGACGAACGTGGTTCCCTCCAGCCGATCGCTTCTCTGCCGGAGCGTCGGGTCAATACCGTGCTTTTTGAGGCGTTCGATGAGCGTCCGGTTGCGGTCGTTGTCGAACCACTGCACGATCGCGCCGGCCATGGTCGTTCCCAGACCGGCCGACTGTGTGAGGTCGTCCTGGTCGGCGTCGGCGAGTGCGTCGAGCGATCCGAACTCGATGGCCAGGTCGTCGGCGGTGGCGCGTCCGACGTGGGGAATGCCCAGGGCGTAGATCACACGCGGCAGTGTCGCATTGTCCGTGCGTGCGGTCTCGATGGCGTCCAGGAGGTTCTCGGCGGACGTCTCGGCCAGGCGGTCGAGCTGCCGGAGGTCCTCGGCGTCGAGCTCGAACAAATCCGGCGGTGTGGTCACCAGCTCCTCATCCACCAGTTGCCGGGCGATCTTCTCTCCGAGACCATCGATATCGAGTGCCTCCTTCGAGGCGAAGTGGATGATGCTCTGTGTCCGCTGGGCGGGGCAGGCGGTATTGGTGCAGCGGGCGATGGCTTCGCCCTCGGGGCGCGAGACCGGCCCGCCGCAGGAGGGGCATGTCTCGGGGAGGTGGTATTTTCTCTCGTGGCCGTTGCGTTTGGACGTCACGACCTCGACCACGTGGGGGATGACGTCGCCGGCACGCTCGACGACCACGTAATCGCCGATGCGAATGTCCTTGCGGTCGATCTCATCCTGGTTGTGCAGGCTGACGTGGGTGACCTCGACGCCGCCGATGTGGACCGGATCGAGCGTGGCCACCGGCGTCAGGGTCCCGGTTCGCCCGACCTGGGCTTCGATGTCCTCGATGCGGGTGGTCTTTCGGCGGGAGGCGAACTTCCAGGCGATTGCCCAGCGCGGGTTGGACGCCCGCGTGCCGAGCTTCTCACGGTCGGCGAGATTGTTGAGCTTGAAGACGCAGCCGTCGATTTCATACGGGAGGTCCTCGCGGCGTTCGGCGAGGTCTTTGTAATACTCGACCGCGTCATCAACCGACCGGATGCTCGCCGTCTCAGGGTTGGTCCGCAGGCCGAGCGCTTCGAGCTTCTCGAGGCAGGCCCGGTGGGTGTCCGGGAGGTTGGTGGAGGTGGGACCCATCTCCCAGAAGTACACGTGCATCGGCCGTTCTGCCGTCACCGACGAGTCCAGCTGGCGCAAACTCCCAGCCGCGGCGTTTCGCGGGTTGGCGAAGGTCTTCTCGCCGGCGTCTTCCTGCTGTTGATTGAAATCGCGAAATTCGTCCTTGCGCATGTAGACCTCTCCGCGGGCTACGAGCGTTTCGGGCGTGGGCACTTCGGCGTGGTCGCGCAGACGCAGGCGGACGTCGTGGATCGTGCGGACGTTGTCGGTGACGTCCTCGCCGGTGTCTCCGTCGCCGCGGGTGGCTGCCGACTCGAGCGATCCGCCGGTATAGATGAGTTCCACGCTGAGGCCGTCGTATTTCGGCTCGGCCACGAGGGTGAAGCCCCCGCTTCCCAGTTCGTCGCGGCAGGTGTCCCAGAAGTCGCGGAATTCCTCCTCGGTCTGGATCGCCTGGAGCGAGAGCATCGGCGAAGGGTGTTCGATGGTGCCCAGTTCATCCCGCGGCGGCGCTCCCACACGCCGGGTCGGGCTGTCGGGCGTCCGGAGGTCGGGGTATTCTTCCTCGATCGCCTCGAGTTCGCGCTTGAGGTCGTCGTACTCGGCGTCGGAGATCTCCGGGGCGTTCTTCACGTAATACAGCCAGTTGTGGTGCTCGATCCGGTCGCGAAGCTTCTCGGCCCGGCGGCGGGCGTCGGACTTGCTCATCTCGTCGACCTGTTTGCGAAATTCCTTCTTCGTGGTCATTGGTCACCTCACAGCCTTCGGTAGGACCCACGGAAGTGTATCGGGAAAGGCTGAATGAGATGAGCATCCGGACAGGCCCCGTCCTGCCGCAGAGGGTTCGGCTGCTGTTTACAGATCCACCTGTGCCGAATCGATAGCATGGTGGTGAGCGTTGTTTCACCCAGAGGAGCCCCCCATGCCCGAACTGCCCGACGTCGCCGTGTTCAAGAAGTACCTCGATGCCACCTCGCTGCATCAGCGGATCTCGGCTACCGAATGCCTCGACGGGCGAATCGTCAAAGGTGTCTCCCGCCGGAAGCTCCAGCAGCGGCTGAAGGGCCAACGGCTGGACGCCACGGTGCGTCACGGCAAATGGCTGTTCGCCCCGCTCAGCGACGGGGGCGCGTTCGTGATGCATTTCGGGATGACGGGCAACGTGGATTACGGCCCCGACGAAGGCGACCCGCCCGAGCACACCCGGTTCGTGTTGCACCTGGCCGAGGGGAAGCGCCTCGCGATTGTCTCCCAGCGGATGATCGGGCGTGTCTCCTGGGCCGAAGAGATCGAAACGGTTCTCGCCGAGCACGACGTCGGGGTCGATGCGCTGAGCGACGAGTTGGACGCTGCGACGTTCGCGGAGATCGTCGGATCCCGCCGCGGCGCCATCAAGTCGACGCTGATGAACCAATCGGTCATCGCGGGCATCGGCAACGTGTACTCCGATGAGATCCTCTTCCAGGCCGGCGTACACCCCGCTGCCGGCGCGAACGAGCTCGACGAGAAAACGCTCCGCAAGCTCCATCGAGTAATGACACGCGTGTTGCAGACGGCTACCAGGAAGGGGGCCGACGCCCGCGACATGCCGCGAACTTGGCTGATGGGCAATCGCGGCGGCGACCAGCCTTGCCCCCGCTGCGGCGGCGAGATCGAGGATATCGTCGTCAGCGGCCGACGCGGGTGGTATTGTCCGCGCTGCCAGCCAGGAGGATGACCGCCGAAAACGCAAATGACATTGACACGTTCTCCCTATGCGAAGATAATGGTGAATAGTGAGAATCGGGCTCATAGAGTGCCGATAAGAAGAATGAAGCGAGTCGCTATGTTTACGATCAGTGACGGTCATCTGTGCTGAGAACTGAGGACGTCGTAGTGAGTACCAAAAAGGCTACCATTCTGGCAGGGGGCTTCCTCCTGCTGGCTGTCGGGTTATTGGTCTGGCAGTTGACGGGCGGAAGTGCGTCCGATTCCCCTGACGATCCCCTCTCCGGGCTGACCTACGAGAAGGCCGCTCCCAAGGCCGATCGTGAAGCCGCCACCGTTGCGATCTCCCGCAAGAGTCGCGCGGTGGCCGTTCCTGAGCTCCGTCGCATCGCGCGGGAGGACCCGGACCCCACCGTCAGGGCGGTGGCGATCGCCGGTCTCGGGGAGCATCGCGACTACAAGAGCATGGACCTGATTCTCGATGGACTGGAGTCCGGCTCGCACGCCGAGAGGGTCCGGGCGACGGCGGCGGCGGGGCGCATGTTGGGCCCGCGGCGCGTGGATCCACAAACGGATTCCAAGGAACAGAGGCAGCGCATCATTGCCGAAGCCTATCGCCGCATGTGGCAGTCGTTGAAGGGCTCGCCCCGGCTCGATGAATTTCAGAAGAAGATCGATCGAACCTACGGAGAGTTGCCATGAGTCGTAGACGTAAGTGTTTCGCGGCGTTCACGCTGGTGGAGTTGTTGGTGGTCCTTGCGATCACCGTGCTGCTGATCACGATGCTGCTCCCGATGTTCGGCAAAGCCAAGGAGGCGGCCCGACTGGCGCAATGCGCGGCGAACCTCAATTCGCTGGGCGTGGCGTACACCAATCGCGGGGCCGACATCGCCGGCAGCGGGGCGGGCACCTCCCGCCCGGTCGTTGGTGAGCCCTACGCCTGGCCGTCGTTGCTGGGGCAGTATCTCGGGGGCGACGGAGGCGTGCTGTCCTGCCCGTCGGATGAGCAGCTTGACCCGCTGTGGGACGGGAAGAATCCCAGCGCCGAGGGCTTTGATGATTTCGTCTCCGCCCCTGGCTATGAGTGGATGCTGTTTCACCACGTCGACGGAGTCAGGACGGCGTTTCACGTTCCTATGACCAACGAGCATCCCCTCTTTGCGACTATCGGTTGGGACGGTACGGGGCGTCAGGTGGATCAGAAACGCAAAGGTCGCTACGGGTCCAAGCCCGACCAGGCACTGGTATTCACCACTCTTCGGATCAGGAACTGGCTGAAGTTCGATCAGGATGCCGGCTCCAGTTACGACGGCGGGTCCGGGTGGGGACACGAGCATCAGTTCTCCTTCGTGCCGGTTGAGAAGAGCGAGGATTCTGCCGTCGTCGAGGGCATCGGCTGGAAGGTGCAGCACGGCGAGAAGTGGTTGTACAACGGCAAGGAAGGGGACGATGCCATCAAGAAGAACTACACCTATGCCCACACCAACGAATGGGTTCCGGCCAGCTACGGCATGAACAACCGCGCACCGCACCTGGCCCGCGGCGAGCGTCGCATCCTGCTGGTGGACTACGAGCGACTGGTGGCCGACGTCGTCGACGCCGACGACCATGCCGCCACCGACAGTTGGACCCACGAGATGGACGAGGTCCGCGGCCGTCACGGCGGACGGGTGAACGTCCTCTGGAGCGACGGTTCGGTAACCACCAAGCTGCCCGGCGAGATCGATCCGGGCATCTCGGAGAATCTCGAACAGAAGTGGCGCCCCCGCGCCGAGTCCAACTGACGCTTCGAACAGACTTACCCCCACACTTCTTCCCTGCATGCGTGAGGACGTCGCCCGGCTGCGAAGCGGGTACCCCGCACAGGCATGGGCGCATCGGCTCGCCGACGTATCTCGTCCTGCAGGCCCGCAAATGCGGGCCAGCAGCCGCCTTACGCCGCTTTTCCCTATAAGATTATTCGGACCTTGGGCGAAAATGGGTTTGTTCGCGCGTGGCAATGGAGTCTACAATGGCAGCGGTGAAGAGGCTTCGGGCTTCACCGTTTCATACGGAGACCCGAACGGTACCTGTGCAGAAGTTCCGTTACTTACCGGTTTCATTGGGTAATGAGCAGCCCAGCATTTTGGGCGAGGACCACCGGACAGCAAAGAAATGCGAGACTTTCGCGTCGATCACGAGCTTCCTTGGGTCGGTCAACGATCGTTCCTGCTAAACGCCGGATGCCTGGATCACGTCAACCAAGAGAGTCGGCAGGTTCTCCTGGCGTTTGAAGACATCACGGAGACATCACAATGAGCGGATGTGCAGGGGAGAACACACGCTCCAATCCCGAGTCGATCCGTGCTGAAGCAATGGCTCGGCTGCGCCGACGACGAGAAAACCTCGACTCAATGGATAGCTCGGACGTGTCCGAGCTGATCCATGAGCTGGAGGTTCGCCAGGTGGAACTGGAGGTGCAGAACGAGGAACTCCGCCGCGCCCACGACCAGCTCGCCCAGGCCCGCAACCACTATCGCGACCTGTACGAATTCGCCCCGGTGGGCTACCTGACGGTCGATCAGGCCGGCGAGGTGCTCCGTGCGAATCTCGCCGCGGCCCGACTGTGCGGCCGCGAGCGGTCCAGCATCATCGGAAAACGCCTGGAAAGGCTGGTTGCCCGCGACGATCGCGACGCCTGCTATGTTCTCCTGCGCGACGCCGGCAGCGACGAGCCCCGCTCGGGAGAGGTTCGCCTCGATCGGCCTGACGGAAAGGCGATGCGCGCCCGGATGGAAGTGGCTGTTCGCGACGACGAAACCACCGATGATATGTACCGCGTGACGCTTACGGACATCACCGCCCGCAGCCACGCTGAGCAGCAGTTGGCCCGCCAGCGGGAACTGCTGCAGCGCGTCGTGGATACCATCCCCATTCTGCTGGTGATGTGGGATCCCCGGATGGAGCGGTTTACGCTCAATCGCCATGCCACCGAGGTGCTTGGCTGGACCAGCGAGGACGCCAACAACGGGGATTTCATGAAGAAGGTCTACCCCGACCCGGCCTATCGTGCCGAGGTGGAAAACTACATGGCTTCGCTCAGTTCCGACTGGCGGGAACTCCGTACCACCGCCAGAAGCGGCGAGCAGGTTCCTATCGACTGGGCCAATGTCCGTCTTACCGATGATACGATGGTCGGCATCGGCGTGGACCTCCGCGAACGAAAGGCCGCCGAGCAGGCCATCCGACTCAGCGAGGAACGATACCGCCTTGCCGCCTGGGCAGCCCAACTCGGTGCCTACAGCCGAGACCTGCAGACCGGCGAAGATTACTGGTCGCCCGAGTTCAAGAGAATCCTTGGTCTCCAGCCCGACGACGAGGTCGAGCTGAAAGACAGCATCCCGGCCTGCATCCATCCGGACGATCGCGAAAGAGTCCTCGACGAAGCACGCAATCGAAAGAACCATCGGGAAGAAGCTCGATTTACCACGGAACACCGTATCAACCGCCCGGATGGTCAACTGCGGTGGGTTCTCGTCCGCGGACTGATGGAATACGACGATGCCGGCCGACCTGCTCGCACCCACGGGTTCGCGATGGACATCACCGAACAGAAATGGGCGCAGCGAGCGCTGCGCGAGAGCGAGGAACGCTTCCGCGCCTTGGTGAGAAGCTCCGCCCAGACCGTCTGGGAAACCACCCCCGAGGGGCTGGTCATCAAGGACTCACCCTCCTGGCGGGAGTTCACCGGACAGCATCTGGAGGAATCGCTCGCCGAAGGTTGGGTCAATGCGATCCACCCGGCCGACCGGGAGCACACGCTCGATGTGTGGAACAGCGCACTGGGCAGCGGTGAGCCCCTGGAGGTCGAATATCGCCTGCAGCGCCCGGACGGCACATACAGATGGACGGTCGTTCGAGCGGCTCCCATTCATGGCGCGGATGGACAGATCGTCAAATGGGTGGGCATGAACGTGGACATCACCGATCGAAAGCAGACGGAACTGGCCTTGCGCGAAGCCCGCGAGGAGCTGGAGAAAACCGTTGACGAACGAACCGCCGAGCTGCGCCGGACCGTTCGCGAGATGGAAACCGCCGTCGCCCGACAGGAACTGGCTGAGCAGGTCCTTCGCGAACGCAACGAAGCCCTCTTCGAGCTCAA
Organism: Phycisphaerae bacterium; assembly: GCA_046541875.1. Taxonomy (GTDB): domain Bacteria; phylum Planctomycetota; class Phycisphaerae; order SM23-33; family SM23-33; genus CAZFPT01. Next base: position 20,554 of record JBKHCL010000004.1, read on the forward strand.
CCGTGAGCTGGAAACGCGTGCCGACCAGCTCCAGTCGCTCACGCTGCAGTGTTCACTGGCCGAAGACCGCGAGCGCCATCGTCTCTCGGAGATCCTCCACGACGAACTGCAGCAGATGCTCGTAGCCGCCCAGTTCCAACTGGACGCCCTCGCCCCGCAGGCATCCGTGAAACATTCCGTGGCCAGGGGGTTCGAGGAGATCTCCTCGATTCTCTCCCAGGCCATCGCCCAGACGCGCGACCTGTCCCACCAGTTGCATCCGGTGGTCCTCCATCAGCGGGGCCTGATCGCCGCCCTGGAGTGGCTGGCCGAGGACATGCAGGAACGTCACAGCTTGGAGATCGATCTCTCGCTCGCCGAGGATGCCGCCCCTCGATGCGAGCAGCTCACCTCGTTTCTGTTCAAGGCGGCCCGTGAGTTGCTGTTCAACGTGGTCAAGCATTCCGGCGTTCGGCAGGCGTCGTTATCGCTGTGCAGGCAGGGCGAATACGTGGAATTGCAGGTCTCTGACAACGGCGACGGGTTCGATCCGCCCGAGATCGAGCTCGGTGGAAACGGGAGTGGTTTGGGTCTTCTGAGCATCCGTGAACGTGCCGAGTTCCTCGGCGGGACGGTGCACGTCGAGAGCATCAAAGGGGACGGCAGCCGATTCACGCTTCGCCTGCCGCGCGAAGAGGATACGGATTCCTCACTCGGGGCGTGATCGTCCGGGGCTGTCGGCGTGGTCGGCGTGGCGCTCGGTTCGGGGCTGGGAGACATACGTTCCGCCCGGCGCGTGACGGATGTCCGACCAGGGCGCAAGATCCGGCTCGGACACGAGCGTACCATTCCGGGCGGCCTGGTAGCGGCTGCAGGAATGATAGTCCCCGTTGCAGTAGTGGTCCTCGATGCGCTCAGCCAGACTGTCGGAGATCTCCCCGGCGGCCTCGATGTATGTCGAGCAGGCGTGTTGTGTGCGATAGGGACATAATGCAGACATAGGGCGTACTCCAGAATGTGGATAGGTCTTCTATCGGCCGGTGCGGCGGGCCTGGCTGTCTCCGGTCGCGGTGAACTCGCCCGGCAGGTCCGGATGACTCGCCCGGAGATACCGCTCCGTTGCCAGCCGAAGGCGCGGATTTCCGGTAATTGCCCGGGTTTGTTCAGAATCCGACGTGGCCTGGCAGATTACCGGCTGCATCGGTTGCGTGGGAGCGAAGCGAATAGGAGGCTGCATGGTCGTCCTTTCCGAGGTCCGTTGGTCCTGTCGTGCCGGAACCTATTGTTGCACAGAATCGGAATCATGCAATCAGGGCGCCGCCCGGAATTACACGCAGCCGACCCCCCACGCGCAATGGGGGAACCCCCCACTCGGCAGGCTGAAATCACAACCGCTGCCGGCTGCGAATTACGGTTTGGGTACCACGAGCGGGCCCAGTTGCACGTGGCGGGTAACCACCATCGAGCGAGAGACGTCCTTCCCGTCGGCGGTCTTCCACGACAGCGTGACCTTGCCTGCCCGGGGCAGGGCGAGTGTGGTCGGTTGGCCCGGACGCATCACGTGCATGCCCAGCAGGCGTTTCCCCATCGAGACGCTTACCGTCACCGGTTCGCTTGCGGGCGGGGGCGAGGTGGTCACGGCGAACCGCCGGAGGCGATCCGGCTCGGTCAGCGCCGCCCAGACGTTCCCGTCGGTATCCACGCCCAGCAGGTCCGGCGAGAGGTCGCCGTTGAGATCCGTCACCACGCCGGCTTGCTGCCCGCCGGTCAGGGCGTCGTAGGCGTCGTTGGATTCCTGCGATCGCGTCAGCGAGATCGCGATGGCAAAGCACCCGAATCCGCGGGCGTAGAACAGCCCCGGCGCCGCCTTGGCGGAAAACACCGCCACCGACTGCCTGCCGTCTCCGCGAAGGTCGGCAGGGCAGATACTCTCCACCGGCGTCTGCGTGTTTTCCGCACTCAGGGCCGCAGCCAGTTCGCCGGTTTCCTTCATCGCCGATTGCCATCGTCCCGCGCTGTCACGCGTCAGTCTCGTCACGCCGCCCTGCCCGGCCACCATCACGTCCAGTCGCCCGTCGGCGTCATAGTCGCCGCAGACGGTGTCCACAGGCCCGTTGACCACGGAGATTCGCTGGACCCTGGGTTTGGCGAACGCGCCGGGCGTGTCGGAGGCCTGGTAGAAAACCAGCCCCTTCTCAAACACGTGCAGGATGTCCGATCGGCCGTCCTGGTTCAGGTCGGCGACGACCGCTGCTCCGCCGGCGCCGAGCTGCTTCGCTTCGGGAGCGGCTGGAAGGCGTTCGACGGTCAGCCCGCCCTTGCCGTCGGGCGTGAGAATCACCACGTCCGCGTTGCGGGCGGCGACGAGTCTGCCGCCGAGAGAATGCAGCGAATTGCACTGCTGCAGCGCGACGCCGGCGGTCGGAGCGGCGAAGGTCCCGTCGGACTTGCGGAGCACCAGGCGAACCCGCTTGCCGTCCCACGAGGCGAGGTCGGCTTTGCCGTCGCCGTTGAAATCGCCGGCGGCCATCGCGCGCGACCGACTCGTCAGCCCCAGCGATTTCGTGACGTCGGTTGGCATGGCGCCGTTCGCGCCGGGCCGGAAGACGCGGTCGCCGTCGTCATGGAGAATCACGATTCCATCGTTGGTCGGCAGTTGGCCGTGAACTTTCCCGCTCAGCGTTGCCGGCTTGCTGCTTTTCGACCACGAGAGACCCGAGCGAACCGGGAACCGCGCCGACGGGCTGTCCTGGACGTACTGAACCGCCCGCAGGAGTTGGCTGGCCGAGCCGGCCCAGACCGTTTCCAGGTCGTCGGGATCCTCGACGATGTCCCACCGGTCCGGACCGGTGCGGATCAGTCCCACCCACGTCGTTCCGATCTGCAGCGAGCCGACCACGTCGTCGTTCTCGTCCTTCTCCTTGCGGACGAACAGCACGCCGACCGCGGAGTTCGCGTCGTCCATCGCCGAGACCAGCTCCTCTTTGCCGATGTCCGATCGGCTGAAGTCCAGCACGAGCGTTCGCTTCTCGTTGCCCTTGGCGGGCTTCCCCGAGAGCGTCTTGACCACGCGGGCTGTGAGCTTGCCGTTCGCCGGGGGCGAAACGCGCACCGAGAGGATCTCCGAACTGGCGTCGTGGAGGTCCACCACGGTGAAGTTCGGGTTCACCAGCGCACGGGCGGGGACGACGGCCGAGAGAATCATGACGGCCGCCACGACAGCGGGTAGATGCACGGGAGTCTTCATGCGAGGTTATTCTCCACTTGGCGGGTTGGTCCAGAGGTTCTCGCCCTTCTCTCCGTTCAGCTCGGCGGCCAGGGCGTACTCGGCTGCCGCCAGGGCGTACCAGTCCAGGCTGATGGTCGCCTGCGACAGGGCGTTTCCGACGATCCAGGAATCTTTCCGTCGGGCGCGAAGGGCTTCGATGCGGGCCTTCATCTTCGGTGACGTTCGCATCGCCCGGGCCAGTTGCACGGCCAGTTCGGTCTCCTGGAGACCTTCCAGGAACATCTGCCCGCGGGTGGTGATGACGGCTCCGTCGGGTCCGGGGCTGGTCAGCGACGGGCAGTGCCCGCGCCACAGCCAGCCTTCCTTCGGAGGCGAGCCGTATCGGCTTCGGAGTCGGCCTCGATGGTCGGTAATCGTCGGCCAGAAGTCCAACCCGATGCGTCCCAGCGTTCCGCCCCCGTCGCGATCTCCATAGAGCACGCCCCGGTACGACAGCGGGCTGGACTCGTAATGGATGGTCGTGCGCTCGGCCTGGGCGATGAGATACTGCTGATCGGACTTCTCCACGTCGGGCCAGTCTCGGCTCAGTTCGGGCAGTCCGCCTCCGTTGGGGCCGATCTTGAAACCGACCTCCACGCCACCGTGGGCGATGAATCGGCCGTTGACCGGTTTGGGCTCGCGGACCCAGTGGGCATATCCCTGCCAACGCATGGTGGGCTGGATCTTCTTGAAGAAGTCCACCGCCGGTTGCAGCGGGCGCGAGTCGAACACCTCGCCCAGCAGGAAGTATTCGTCGTCGCAGCCGCGTTTCTTGAGGCGTGATCGAACGCCCTCGATCATGGTTTTCCAGAAGTCCTCTCCCTGCCCCTTACCGTAGTGCGGGGCCTCCATGGGGCTGGTTTTGCCGGTCTTCGGGTCCAGCAGGGCGACCTTGATCGGGCCGACCTTCTTGTTCTTCATTCCGCGGAACCACGTGCGGCAGCCGTAACTGTGTTGCCAGACCAGCAGCGTGGTCACGGTGGGTTTGCCGAAGACCTTGATATGCAGGTCGAGGTACTTCTCGAAGATCGAGTAGTCCGGCTCGTAGCCGTCGCCCTTGCGGACCCAGCGGATCATGGGGTGTTCGTGATGGAGGTAATCTTCGAGGACCACCGGGACCAGCAGAACGTCGTTGCCGCTCTTGGCCATCGCCCGGAAGGAGTTCTCGATCAGCTTCCAGTGCGCGTCGGACCAGGGCTCGACCTTGTAGGTATCCAGAAGCGTCTCGGGCGACTGGTACATACTGATGCGCGTGGCGTTGTTCTTCGGGTCCGGAACGGTCCAGGGCGCCACGAGCACCTCCACCGGAACGGTCCAACGTTTCCCGCTCACCCGCAGGGTCAGCTTGCCGGTGTACCAACCCGGCGCCTGGTCGCGCGGGACGTCCACCAGCACCCACACGGGCTGGACGGCATTGCCGTCGGCCGGCTGGGACGAAAGCCCGTTGCAGAACTCCTCGTAATGCGTCTGGTGGGCGTAGCGAACCCGCACGCTCTCTGCCGGCAGCGTGGCCTTGCCGTCGGTGTGTCGCAGCGGGCTGATCTCGGCGTGGAGACCCTTGAACGCCTTGGGGCCGCTGACCACGACCTGGTCGGAGCATGTCCCGCCGCGCGGGGCGATGGTACGCATCGGTCGAAGCGGATCGAAGGGGTTGCCTCGCGTGATTCCCGCCGGCGTGACGGCCATCTTCCACCAGAGGAACCCGTCGCGATAGGGACCGGGCTTGGTGGCGATGGTGTCCATCGCGGTGGCGTCGGAGACGGTAATGTCCTTCAGCGGGTCGGCGTAGCGGATCGCGCCGCGTCCGGTGGGGCTGGTGAGAACCGCCTTGCACAGCCCGGCCGTGGCCCAGGCGTCCCGGCTGTTGGTGCGCATGCCCTTGAGCGGGGCGGCGTGAATCTCCAGCGCCAGGATGTTTGTTCCGCGTCGAAGGGCGCTGGAGGGAATGCGAACGGTCGCCGAACGGATCCGCTTCTCGTAGCGGTCGCGGAACTTCTCAGCCGGGCGTGAAGTGCGACGAAGCTGATTGCCCTCCGGGTCGACGAACGCCTCGGGCGGATACGCGTCGGCCTGGCTGGCGGGGGTGAGTTCGCCCTTGCCCAGATGCTTGCGCGTGATCTCCCTGCCGTTGACGTAGACCACCACGCCGCCGCGGTATTCCATCGTCAGCGTCAGGTCCGTGAGCTTGCTCGGATCGGCCACGCCAAACCGGGTTCGCAGGCAGAGCAGCGCGCGGGTGGGGCTCTGCTCCGAGCCGTACTCGCCGATGGCCTCGGACAGATCGCTGCTGTATCGCCCCCAGCCGCGGTCGTTGAACTCGGCTGTCTCCCACTTCGCCGGTGGGGCAGGGGTGTATCCTTCCGCCTCGACGCTGTGTTTTTTCAGTTTCGCGCATGTCAGGAACACGCGCCACGGGGCGCCCTCGGGCAGTACAACCGCCTCGGGCGAATCCCCCCGGGCGTGGGCAGGTCCCCATACACACGTAATGCACGTCAACAGAACGATCAGTACACGGATTTTCACGAATCGGTCTCCTTCCTGCTGTTCGCGGACCAGGTCCGCTTGTCGATTTCTTCTCCCTCCGGCGTGAGCACGCGCAACGTCGCTGCGTCCGGGGCGATGGTCAACAGTGAGAAGTGGTGCTCCGTCCCGAAGGCCTTCGAGTACGGATTCTGCTTGCGGGCGTCTTCGCGTTTGGGGTAGGTCCCCGCACCGCCGCCCCCCGTCACGATGGCCGAGAGCCCGCCGGGCAGCTCCGACCGCTCATAGCCATGGTCGTGCCCGCAGAACAGGCCCGCCACGTCGTGCTTCTCCAGGATAGGCACGATGCGATTGCGTCCCTGGCGCGACGTCCACTCCAGCACACGTCCGTCGTGGGCGAGCTTGCCGTGATTCCGCGAGGAGTACGCCGGGTAATGACTCACCACAAACACCAGCGGTGTCTCGGCCTTGCTCAGCGTGCGTTCCAGCCACTTGCTCGACGGTTTGCCGGAGGAGAAATCGCCCCCGCCGTCGATGCCCACCAGCAATCCGCCGCCAAGGAGTTGGCTCCAGTGCTCGCCGGGTTGACCGTCGCCGAAGAGTGTCTCCAGCAGCGGCGAGTAGCGGTCGTGATTGCCCGGGATCACCCGAAACGGAACCTCCGCCAGCAGCTTGGCCGCCGGCTGGAGGAACGTCTCCTGCCATTGTTGCTCGAGCAACCCATCCACCACCAGGTCGCCGGCGATGATCACAAGGTCAGGCCGGCTCTTTTCCAGGGCGGCCGAGACGTCCTTCCACGCCTTGCCGGACTGCGGATCGCCCACGATGGCGACGGTGGTCGGCCGACCGGGAGCGGGCAGCGTTCGCAGCGTGGACCGTTGCGTCCGGCCTTTGCCCACCCTTACGCGATAGTCGTACTCGGTGGCGGGCTTGAGACCCTTGAGTTCCCAGCGATGGAGCACGCCGGAGGGAGATTCCAGCGTTCGCCCGTCGATGGTAAGCGTCGCGGGGACATTCGCGTCGGCGACGACGGCGAGGTGCAACGTATTCCCGCGGGCGGACAGAATCGGCCCCATGACGATACGGGCATCTTTCGGGCGCACGCCGAGCATTCGCAGCGTTCCGTCGTTCTTGTCGGCCACCATGCGGCGGGCTTGCCACAGCGGGATGCTTCGTTCGAGCACGTTCTCGCCGTCCTTGAGCAGGTCGGTGGATACTCCTCTCAGCCGCGGGCCGATCATGCCCGGCAGCGGGCGGGAGAGCGTCTTTCCGTTGAGCATTGCCTCGTCGCTGCCCTGCCCGACGACCGTGACCGACGCGAACCGGTTGGGGTCCTCGGCGGTGAAGCGGCAGCGTGTTTCCACGACCGGCTGGCCGACGGGCACCACGCGTCCTTGGAGGAACCATCGCTTCGCCCCGCTTGTGACGCGGGCGGCTACCACATGTGTGCCCTTGGTGAGGGTCACCTTGGCGCTGTGTTCTCCGGCGGCCTTGGCCTGGATGACCTTCCTGGAGTCCACCCACACGGTGACCGGCCCGGCCGACTCGACGGCCAGCACGACCGTCTCGTCGCGTGCGGTTTCCATCGCTCCGAAGGTCCACGCCCATCGACCTTTCCATGGGGCTCCGTGTCCGATGGTGAGGTCCAGCACGCTGCCGTTGTACAGCGGAAGGGTGGCCCGGCAGGCGCTGATGCCCCCCAGCGTCAGCGTGGTGGGCACGTCGCTGAGCTGGGCCGGTGCGAGGGTCGCCACGGTGGCGGCGTTGGGTTCCCACGCCACGAAGGTCCGCCACTTTCCCGGCCAGGACGACGACGGGGCCGATACGTCGCACGACGCGACGGCTGCGGCGAGGGAAGGCTTCCAGTCGCCGAGATACGCCCCCGAGCGCACGCGAAACGTCCAATCGCTCTGGTTGGTCAGGTTCTTCAGGGGCTCACTCTCCGCCGTTGAGGCAATCAGCCCCAAGGTCAGGGCGGCGATTGCTATTCGTGTCATCGGCTAGGCTCCGGTGAGGGCTCGCATCAAAGAACCGCCGGGGCGGGATGTTCGATTCACACCGGCCGGCAGGATGATCGGTTGCACTGTGTTTCCGCATTATATGCAACAACCGGAAAGGCCGAGAGCACCGCAGCTTCTTCGCTTTTGGGAAAAAGCTGTCTCCGATTGCATTGCGACGTTTCCAGCAGCCGCCTCGGCGTCAGTGGATCCGAAGGACCGCCTTGAGAAGGTAAACCAGCGGGACCACCACCAGGATGTACGTCACCAGCCACGCCGGCAGGAAGGCGCCCATCGCGGTGGTGGGCGCGAACCAGGGAATCACCCCGAGCACCTTCGCCGGGCGCAGATAGACCACCGATTGCGGTAGCAGGAAGCGTGGGTCGTGCTGGCGGACCGTTGGTGCGTAGGTCGGCTGACCGATTCGCAGGGGATGCTCGAAGGTCTCCCCGCGCGATCGCATCTGCAGTATGTAGTCGTCCGGGCGGGCGGCTCCGCTGATCTGCCATCGCGCCACCGCGTGGGCCGGTCCGGATTGGCCGGGCTTGGTCCGGGCGATCCATCGATCGGCCTGCAGGCCGGGCTGGGGCACCAGCGTTACCAGCGAGCCCGTTGCCGACGGTGGCAACGAGAGTTCGAGCGTGACGGTTTCTCGGGCCTGGGGTGGATGGACCTCCAGGCGGTAGTAGCCCCACGTGCCCACCGCGCCGATGATCGGGATGCTCAGCAGCAGCGGCCAACCCTCGGCCCGGAGGAGCTTGAGCTGCACCAGGGTGCGGGTGGCCTTGTGACGGGTGGCGGCGGGTTTGTCTTTTCGGCGTTTCGCCTCGCGTATGAGCTGCTTGAGACGCTTGCGGTCGGCGACGCAGCGGGAGAGTTTCTCCTGGTCGGTCACGACGCGGCGGACCAGGACCATCGCCACCCCGGAGATCGCCGCCAGTGCGATCGCCGGCAGCGCACCGGGCAGCAACAGCAGCCAACCCAGTGCGACGTCCATGATGGACAGGAAGGTCTCAAGCATGGTCGACCTCCTCCCCGCCGGCGTTGGCGGCGAGTCGATGGACCCGCCCCTCGTTGCCGTCCACGCGGACCCGCTCCCCGTCGGTGAGGATGCGGGTGGCATCGCCCAGGGCGACGGCCGGTATGCCGAAGTCCCGCGCGACGATCGCTCCGTGACTCAGCGCCCCGCCGCGCTCGACGATCAGGGCGGCGGCGTTCATGAACAGCGGTGTCCAGGCGGGGTCGGTCGAACTGCACACCAGCACGTAGCCCCCGTCGAGTTCGCCGGCCTGCGATGGGTCGTGGACGATGCGGGCCGGTCCGTCGGCCACTCCCCCCGCCAGCCGGGCCGCGGTGAAACTCTCCCCGCCGGCAATCCGGGGCGGTCGTCCCAGCGAGTCCAACTCGTCGGAGTCAATCACGTCACCGGCGTGCAGCCGTTGGGCAGAGGCGTGACGCAGGCGGCGCTTCTCGACGCGGCGCTGCAACTCCCCGGCGGTGTCGCTCATCGCCCGGGGCAGTTCGGTCAACTGCAGGAAGTACACGCCCCGGCCCAGGGGCGAGCGGCGAGCGATTTCTTCGATCGTCAGGCGAATCAGCTCGTATCCCATCATGAGGTAGTACTTGCCCGTCTCGCGGTAGGGCAGCAGGGCCTGAGCGCGGCTGAGGTGTTCGGCGATTTCCTCGCGAAAGCTGCTGCCTCCCCACTTCGCGAGGGTCTCGGGCAGTTCGGCCTCGGCCTGCAACCGCCGCTGGACATTCGCCTCGCGTATCTGCCGGGGGTCGCGGGCATCGCTGCGGGCGAAGCGCGCGGTGAGCGTGCGGAGGTAGCTGTCATCCTCGCGCCAGCGCGGGTTGCTCAGCTCCATCTCGCCGAGACACCGATGGCCGAACCGCTCGAGGAAGGCTCCCATGGCACCTCGTCCATTGGCGACGTCATGGAGCATCGCGTCCTGCTCGAACGTCACGTCGCCCTCCAACGCGAGGGTCAGCCGACCGGCCAGGGCCGGGCCGTCCACCGGGCCGACGATCTGCTCGAGCAGGGCGGTGAGTTTGGCCAGTGCGATCCCGCCGAAAAAGCCCGGCAGCAGCGATTCGGGCGCGAACTCGCTGAGCACGCGTTGACGGCGATCGTGCAACTGTCCCAGCAGCTTCTGGTCGGACAACGTCGAGAGATCTCGGCTGCGTTGCCGCTGGACCCAGTGGAGATAGTCCGGGAGGATCTCTTTCTCAAACCGGTCGGCCGAGTGGGGGCCCAGTTGTTTGGTTCGGCGGTGGCTGCGGATCATCCCGGCGATGTTGGCGGGCAGGTTCAGGAGGAATCGGCTGTCGGCCCGCTCGGGTGCGAATCGCGTGGGGGCGGTGTCCAGCGCCGAGCGGTCTTCCACCAGCGCGTCGAGGTCATACTCCATGGGCATCCCGTCCCAGAACAGATCCGGCAGTCGATCCGGGTCGGCGTAGATTCTCCCGCAGATCAGCTCCAGGAAGCCCTCCCGGCGGACCTCGCGGCTGGGGCGGTATCCCAGTATCCGGTACAGTCTCCCGAACCCGCCCTCGCCGGTCATGAACTCGCGGACAATGTCCCAGGTCAGCGGTGTGGGGGCGGTGAGCGTCTCGCCGAGGTTGTGGGCGACCCAGACCTTCCGTGACGAGCCGGCCAGCTCGCGCAGACGGTGGATTTCCTCCCGCCGGCCCGCCTCGACGTCCTCGGCCAGTTCGAGCCCGCGGATCGCGCGGGACTGCAGCAGGGCGAATTCCCCGCCGGCCAAGCCCCACTCGATGTCCACCGGATGGCCGAAATAGGCCTCCACGCGGAGGGAAAGGTCCACCAGCTCAGCCACCATCCCGGCCGTGAGGCAGGGCGACTCGGGGTCCTGCGGCGGGGGGTGGGAACCCAGGGCGGCGAAGACGGTCGCCTTCTCGCCGATTTCGACGGAGTAGTCGGCCGGGTTGTCGCGCGGAACGAGGTAGCGGTCGGGCGCGACATCGCCGGAGACCACCGCCTCGCCCAGTCCGAACGACGCCTCGATCACCATGCGATCGTGGTCCAAGGCGGTGGGGTCTTTCGTGAAAACGATGCCCGAGATTTCCGATGGCCACATCGCCTGAACGTTGACGGCGGTTCCCCCCAGGCCGTGAATGTTGTTGCGCCGGCGGTAGTCGATCGCCCGCGGGTTGTTCCAGGACGCGAAGACCGCGTCGATGCAGGCGCGGAGGATGTCCTTCGGTTCGGTGGGGACGGGTTTGCCCAGGCGGGTGCGGCAGGCGGCGAGAAGCTCATCGCTCACCACGCGCGAGGGCGGGCGCGAGGCGAGAATGTCGTCGAACACCGCCGGCTCGAGGCCGCCGACCGTTTTGACGTATTGCAGGACGAACTGGATCCACAGGGCCCAGAAGCGTTCGTCGTCGCCCAGGTCATCGGCCAGGCCGGGGTGAATCCCGACATTCAGCAGCGTGTCCATCATTCCGGGCATGGACCGGGCAGCCCCGGACCGCACGGACACCAGCAGCGGTTGATCGCCCGCCCCGAAGGTTCGCCCGAGGTCCGATTCCAGCCGCGCGAGGTTCGTTTCGAGTTCGCCGTCCAGGCCGGCGGGCCAGCGGCCTTCGTTCTCCAGCCAGGCGGCGCAGGTGTCGGTGGTGATGGTGAACCCGGCGGGCACGTGCAGCTCGGCGAGCGTCAAGGCCTTGAGGGATGCCCCCTTGCCGCCCAGCAATGTTCGGGCATCGGCGCCGTCGGGCAGGGGGTCGGAGAAATAGTGTACGTGGCGCGACATCATCGGCCCGCCCCGAACGCACAAAGCCCCCAGCCGACGAAACCCGCGTACACTTTTCCGTCGGCCGACAGCAGCGGCGTGCTGACCGGCCCGAGCCAGTTCATCCCGCCGGGCACGAGAGGCTGCGATGCTTCCGGCTCCGCGGCGATCTGCCGGCGGCGGATCTCACCGTCCGGGCCGACGTACACCACCCGGTCGCCGACGATGAGCGGGGGCGACGCCGGCGAAGCCTTCGGGCCCGGGGTGGGCGTTCCGTTTTTCAGGTCCACGCGCACAAGGCGATGATCGGTGGACACGTACCACAACCCGCCGTCGTGCAGCGTGGCGGGGGAGGCAGCGCCCGGTCCCATGGCCGGCGGAGAGGCCGACGGGTTCGCGGGGTCCACAGCAAGCACCCCCCGGTCGGTGATCGCAAGGAGTCTCTGGTGATGGACGATCACGTCGAGCAGAGCGTCGGCTGATAGGGTCTTCCGCAGAAGTTCTTGGCCGGTGGGGCGGTCCAGCACGACCAGCGTGGGCGCCTGGTCGTCCACCGGACAGATGAGCATGCTTTCCAGCATCACCGGCGGGGCCGACAGTCGCCCGGGACTGGCCGTCCAGCGGGGTTGGCCTTCGAGCGTGAATCGGGTCAGCGACTGGGGGGATCGGACCTGGGCGAACAGCGCATCCTCGGATGCAATCGCGGTTCCGCCGGTGTTGGGGTCGGCCGGGATGGCCCGGACGCGCTTGCCCTGGTGGTCGAGAATGACCAGCTCCCGCCCGAGGTCGCCGGGTCGGCCGGTGACCATCGCCACGCGCCACAGTTCGCCTTCGGGCGTTCCGACCGCCACCGGGGCGGAGAACACGCCGAGCGTCGCCGGGTACCGCCACAAGACATCGAAGCCGGTAGGCGTGGGAGTCAGGCACGCCAGACCATTGGCGTCGTGGAGATTTGCCAGCGGTGCGAGAATGTGTTTGCCGAGAATCGCCGGTGAGGCGCCGACGGCCGACCGGGTGGCCGAGCCGTCCTGGTCGAGGGGGAACTGTCCGAGGAACTCCGCGGAGGGAGGCAGTCTCACGTCGTCGGCAGAGCCCTGCAGGCGACCGCCGCGGGCACTGCTCCAGAGCGGTCGGGTGGGTGTTCCGGGCTCGCCGACGCAGACGACCCCGTCGGACTGCGTGCCCAGGTACGCCCGCCCGCGGGCGATGGCGGGCGAGGAGATGTACCCGAACTGGTTTGCCCCGGGGACGTTGCCCACGGTTCGTTCCCAGACGGGTCGGCCGGTGCGGGTGTCGAATGCCTGCAGCACGCCCGAGGTGGACAGCACGTACACCGTCCGTTCCGCGACGGCGGGCGAGGTGAGAATCTCGGACCCGGTGGCGTGTTTGCGCAGGAGTTGTCCGTCGGTGGTGAGCACGAACAGCTCGCCGTTCCGGCAGCCCGCATACACCTTGCCCCGCGCGACGGCCGGCGAGCCGAGAACCGTGTCCGGCAGGTCGTAAGTCCAATCGATCGAGAACGTTTCGAGATCCACCCGGACGAGCTTGCCGCCGGTGGGCAGTTCGAGCTGGTCGGCCGTCATGGCAAAATCGCCGTTGCCGCAACCGACGTAGAGCTTGCCGTCCACGATCGCCGGCGGGCTGAACACCGGATAGGGCATCTCGATGCGGCGCAGCTCTTTGCCGGTGTCGGCGTCGAACTCCACCAGGGCCTTTCCATCGTTGCCCAGTCCGGCATAGAAGCGGTCGCCGGCGGCGACGATGGACGTTTCGGCGTCGAGATAGTCCTCGCCCTGGCGATGCCAGAGGATTTTCGCATTGCCCGCCCCGTCTCCGGCCAATGCGAAACAGTAGAACCCTCCTTTGTCGCCGGCGCCGACGTAGACCTTCCCGTCGTGGATCACCGGGGTGCTCTCGACGTGGGATCGGGTGCGGTAGCTCCAGAGGATCTCGCCCTCGCGGCCTGGGGTCAGCGAGAGGCAGATGATCCGGGCGTCGGTGGTGGTGTGCAGCCCTTCGCCCACGACGAGGTACTCGCCCTGGATCGCCGGGGACGAGAAGGTGGCGTCGTAGTTTTCCGGGCGGGTTTTCCACGCCAGCTCGCCCGTGTCGGCGTTGAGGCAGACGATTTCGCCGCGACCTCGGCCGATACGGATCGCCGCGGTGGTGAAGTACACGCGATTTCCCACCACCGCCGGCGAGGAGAGGTAGGCTTCGTCGCCGCTTGTGTATCGCCAGCGAATGCCCCCACTGGTGGGCTCGGGCTCGCCGGGGACCGCGCCGGTCCGGGCGAGGTTTCCGCGGAATACGGGCCAATCGCGACCTTCCTCGGCTGGGCCTGCGCCGGTGCGTTCTGTCCGCGAGGCGGGAAAGACGCTCGCCAGGGCGTACCACCCGCCGACCACGATCACGGCGACCACCGCCACCTGCAGCTTCAGCCGCCACAGCAGCCGAAGCATCGCCTTGACCGCCGAGGGACGCAGCAGCGAGAGAAGCGTGGAGAATACCGCGATGGCGATTGCCGGGAGCATGGCCAGTAGCACCTGCAGCGGGCCGATGAGCACCGGCACGACGCCCAGGGTTGAACCGAGTCCAATGGTCATGATCGGCAAGTCTGCTCCTTTCCGGTCCGGGACGCTCGGACAGCTGCCCTTCGGTTGCGCTATCTCCTCAGCTCAACCGCGTCCCATGCAGGTGCAACCACGACGCCCGCCGATGGTATCGCCCGGAAGGCTGAGAGTGAAGGGATTGCAGCAGACCGGCCGGGGCGCTGCGATAGGGAGTGGCGCCTCTGAGGCGGTGCGGTGTTCGGTTCGTCGTGTTCCGCCCGCAACAGGTTGCGAGCCCTATGCGTTGCGATAGGTCGTTCGTCGCTTCGGGTGGGCGCTATACTTCGGGCGAAGTCTCCAAGCCGGGCCGTCAGCGGAGTCGCCATGGAAAACGCACAGATCGCCGACATTTTCGAGGAAATCTCCGACCTGCTGGAGCTCAAGGACGCCAACGAGTTCCGCATCCGATCGTATCAGAACGCCGCCCGGAGCATCCGGGACATGTCCCAGCGGCTGGCAGACCTGGCCGAGGAAGGCGAGGACCTCTCCGAGCTGCCCAATATCGGCGAGAAGACGGCAGAGAAGATCCACGAGATTCTTGAGAAGGGCACCTGCCGACGGCTGGAGGATCTGCGAGACGAGTTGCCCCAGGCCCTGACGGAGGTGATGAAGGTGCCCGGCGTGGGGCCTCGCAAGGCGATGAAAATCCACAGGGAACTCGACGTGGATGACCTGGACGACCTCCGCCAGGCCTGCCGGGACGGCAAGGTTCGCACGCTGGAGGGGTTCGGCGAGAAGACCGAGGAGAAGATCCTCGACGGGATCAAGACGCTGGAAACCACGGCCGGCCGGGTGTCGCTCAAGGAGGCCGGCGACCACGTGAGGTCGCTGAGCGAATGGCTGGACGGCGTGGACGAGGTGGATCGTTACGAGGTGGCGGGCAGTTTTCGGCGTCGCAAGGAGACGGTGGGCGACCTGGACATTCTCATCCAGGCGTCGGATCGGAAGGCTGCCGGCGAGGCGATTGTCGAGTTCGAGGGCATCTCGAACGTCGACAGCCACGGGGCCGAGAAGATCACGGTGCATCTCACCGGTGGGCTGCAGGTGGATTTCCGTTTCTTCGAGCCGCGGAATTTCGGGGCTGCCCTGATGTACTTCACCGGTTCCAAGGCGCACAACATCCATCTGCGTAAGATCGCCGTCGACCGCGGCTGGAAGCTCAACGAGTACGGCCTGTTCAAGGACGACGACCTGCTGGCCGGCAAGGATGAGGAAGCGATGTACCATCGGCTGAACCTGGCGTGGGTGCCCCCCGAGATGCGCGAAGACCGCGGCGAGGTGGACGCCGCCGCCGAGGACAGGCTGCCCGAGTTGATCGAGCACGACGAGGTCCGCGGCGATCTGCAATGTCACACCACCGCTTCGGACGGCAATAACAGTATCGAGGAGATGGCCCGCTCGGCGAAGGATTTCGGGTTCAGCTACCTGGCGATCACCGACCACTCCAAGCGTGTGACGATGGCCCGGGGGCTGGACAACGACAAATGTCGCAAGCACGCCGAGGAGATCCGCAAGATGGACGGCAAGCTGGACCGCTTCTGGCTGCTGGCGGGCGTGGAGGTGGACATCCTCAAGAGCGGAAAGCTGGACCTCGACGAGGACGTACTGGCGGAGTTGGATTGGGTGATCGCCTCGATCCACTATGACCGGAACCTCTCCGAGGAGAAGATGACCGAGCGGTATCTCTCGGCCATCCGGTCGGGCGTGGTACACGCGATTGCCCATCCGCTGGGGCGGATTGTCGGCAAGCGCGAGGCGATGGCCATCCACTTCGAGAAGGTCGCCGAGGCATGCGCCGAGCACGACGTGCTGCTGGAGATCAACGCCCAGCCCGATCGGCTGGACCTGCCGGACACCTACGTGCAGCAGGCCCGCGAGATGGGTTGTTCGTTCAGCTTCGGGACCGACGCCCACAAGACCGACGCGTTCGATTTCCTGCGGTACGCCACGGACGTGGCCCGTCGGGGCTGGCTGGAGGCGGGCGACGTGGTCAACACGTTGACGATTCCCAGGCTCCGCAGGCGTCTCCGGCGAAAGTGAGGCCGCGCAAAGAACAGCCGCCCGGCAGGCCGATGTGACCCGCCGGGCGGCGTGAAGGTTTCAGCGCTACGGGCCTGTTACTCCAGCGAGTACCCGTCGCGATAGTCGTAGTGGAGCATGTCGTTGGCTTCGGGGACGTTGGTGACCTTCTCGTTTTCGGCGTCCCACTCCAGGCGTTTGCCCAGTTTCAGCGAGATGTTCGCCAGGTGAGCGAACGTCGTGGACCGGTGGGCCTCCTCGAGAGGGCACAGCGGCGTTTCGCGCGTCTGGACGCACCGGAGGAAGTCGTCGATGAGGTTCTGCGTCGAGTCTTCCTTGATCGCCAGATCGCCGTAGGCTTCCTCGCCGCCCATTTCGCCGGATTCTTCCTTGATCATCGGGTCCCACTTCTGGAACTGTCCCGGCTTGGTGGGGGTGATGGAGTATTTGTTCTGATCCACCCGCAGCGTTCCCTTGGACCCGCAGAGCATGACCTCGCCGTCCTTGACGCGGTTGGCGCCGGACGCTTCGTTCACGTCGAAATGAATGATCATCCCGTTGGGCATCTCGAAGAGCACCGCCATCGTGTCCGGAATGGTGCGATCGTCGTCGACCGTCGTCTTCGACCCGACGGCCGTCACGGCCACCGGGGCGGTCTGGTCGGTCATCCAGCGGATCACGTCCATGTAGTGGACGCCCCAGTTGCCCATCTGCGAGGAGAAATCGCTCCACCAGCGGAAGAAGTAGGGGGCAAGGTTGTACTGGTAAGGCCGCTCCGGTCGCGGGCCCACCCATTTGTCCCAGTCGAGGTTCGCCGGCGGGTCGGCGGGTTGCTGATTGCCGATTCCGTTGGGGAACATCACGCTGTTGTGGGCGGCGTAGGCAGCCTTGACGTCGCCGAGCTTCCCGCCACGGACGTCTTCGACCATCTTCTTATAGATCGTCGAGCCGCGACGGTTCAGGCAGACTCCCGCGATGCGGTCGGTCTCGCTCTGGACATCCACCATGCGTCGGCCTTCCTTGATGGTGATCGTCAGGGGCTTCTCGACGAACACGTCCTTGCCGGCGCGGAAGGCGTCGATGGTCTGAATCGCGTGCCAGTGGTCCGGCGTGGCGATCACCACCGCGTCGACGTTCTCATCGGCCAACAGGTCCTTGTGATCGGTGTACGTCGCGACCTCACCGAGGTCTTCGCCCATCGGGGGGACCTTGCCGATGTCCTTGTATTCCTGATCGATGTCATCGGGGTTTCGCGTGAGGTAGGGCTTGTAGACGTCGCAGAGAGCCACCACTTCGCAGTCGTCATTCTTCCGGAAATTGTTCATCAGCAACGTGCCGCGATTGCCCACGCCGATGAATCCCATTCGAACCTTCGCCATCGTTTTCTCCTGTCTTCTGGGATGCTCATGGTCACGCCGATCGGCAGGCGACCGACGCAACATGGTAAGATGCGACAGATTCCGGGAGATTGAAAGCAAAATTGCCAAAGAATGCGTCGAATCCCATGAAATGACAAAAGATTTCCGCCGCGGATCGTGGATTCAGCTAAAAACGGTGCCTCGCCGGTCAGGTGTGGCATTTTGAGATAAGAACGGCCCATTCTGCCGCGACGGGGGTTATAAAAGGTGTCGGCCCGCCCAGGGCCGTTGGACTCTCGCACCGAACCGAAAGGACCCTGTTCATGATCCGCTGCACTCCGTTGCTTTTGGTTGTCGCACTTTCAGGATTGGTCGCCGGCGCCGCGCTGGCCGAGGGGCCCATCGAGGGCTGCTCCGTTCATCGCCCCACGGGCGAGTATGCCCTGGTCACACTCCGCTTCGACGTGCCCGGCGCCGCCAGGACGCACGAGAAGTACGCCAAGTGGACCTACATGGGCGGAATGCGCGACGGCAGGATGACTATCGCTCACGGGATCGGGCTCTACGGGGGCGGAACGCTCACGCTCACCGACGGCAAGCTCACCGGGACCTTCAAGCACACCCGAAAGGTCCACAAGCGGCGCGGCCCGATCATGACCGTGGTCGTCGACGCTGTCGTTACAGACGGCAAGATCACCGGCAAGGCCACCATCGACGGTCACGATGGCACGGTCAACGGAACGGTGACCGCCGCCGAGCAGCTCGCCAAGACCAACGACATCCCGGACGACGTCGATTGGCCGGCGTTTCTCGGGCCTATCGCCGGCGGGGCCGCTGCGGAGCCCACCGGCGTGGAGCTGATCGAGTCCGAGAAGGGGTTCGAGTTGAGGTGGGTTCCCGAGGAGATCGATATCGGGCAGGGGATCGGTTCGATCTCCCGATACATGCACAAGTGGAACGACGCCAGCGGTCGACGGACCTGCTCGGGCTCGACATCGCCCATCGCGGGCGATGGCAAGGTGTACCTGAGCTACTACGTGCCCAGCCCGGCGGAGGCCCCGTCCGAGAAGACGCTCCAGGAGATGGCGAAAGATGCCGGAACGGCGGCCGACAAGCTGCCTCGCTACGCCCTGGAGAAGATCTATCCGAAGGTCGACGATATCGTGCTTTGCATGGATGCCGAAACCGGCCGGACGATCTGGAAGGCGACGATGGTCGCCCGCGGGCGCAACCATCAGCACCACAAGGAAGGGCCCTTCAACATGACTCCCGGCCTGGGCGGCGGGCGCGTGTTCGCCATCGGCATGTCGGGCTCGCTCTACGCCTTCGACGCCAAGACGGGCAAGCCGCTCTGGGAGACGCCCCTGAAGAACGGGCGGAGAAACCTCTACAGTTCCACCGCCCTGGTCGGGCGGAAGGTGGTCGTCGTGCCCATGCAGGGCCGCTGGGCAGGGCTGGACACGAAGACCGGCAAGGTCGTATGGCAGTCCGATGTCCGCCATGAGCACGTCACGCTCGCGCTCTACCCCGCCGGCGGGAAGGACTACTTCATCGGCGGCGCCGGCGATCAGATCGTCTGCATCGACGGCGCCGACGGGAAAACCGTCTGGACTCTCGACGCCAAGGTCCTCTCTCACGGCCGAGGGTTCGGGTCGGGGGGAATCAGCATTCACGGCGAGACGTTGCTGACGTATCTGCAGGAGGGCGGCAGGAAGGACTTTACGCCCTACTGCGCCGCGTGGCAGCTCGACGGGGCGACCAAGCCGAAACAGTTGTGGAAGGTGTCGGTCAAGGGCTCCAACGCCGAGCACGTTCCGGTGGTGATTCGCGGGAAGTACGTGTTCACCGGCGACCTGAGTTGTTGGGACATCGAGACCGGTAAGAAGCTCGACCAGACCGAGGGCGTCAAGCCCGGCAACGGCGGCTATATGCAGGGCATGGAGGATACGGTTCTGGTCCGTCGGGACGGCACGCACGGGCAGATCGAGATCGCACTGTATCGGATCGGTGCGGACGGGAAGATCACCACCGTCACGCCCAAGGGCAAATCATGGTGGCCGACGTATGGCGCCGGGACGACCACTTACCACCACGCGCTGATGTACCCGCTGCTGGACGGCCGGGTTTATCTGCGGCAGGCGGACGGGGTGTACTGCTGGGACATGCGGAAGAAGAAGTGACAGCGGCAAAGCGGTCTTGGATTGATCCCAGTTGTTCCGCCTGCCTGCCGGCAGCAGGCCCCCAACAAGTTGAGGGCGCCCGAGAACACTGGGTGCCCGGGTTTGTGCAGCGAGCCTGAGCGAGCTGAGCAGCCCGGCTGGTTGGAATTGCGTTCCATGCTTGGATTGGCAGTGTCGCGGCGGCCGGGTTGCTCCGTTCCTCCCTCGCAGGCTCGGTCAGAACGGCACAAGCCCGGGGGCCCTTGAGAGAGGCTTCGACCCGGCGCACAATCAATCGCCCGATCGTCAACGTTCCGCCCTCAACGAGTTGCGGGCCCTACGGCCCAGGCCACGAAAAACTCTCCGAGGAAGCCCCCACCGTCAGGTGGGGGATGTAGGCATCTCGTAGCTGGGGCTGCGTCCGTCGCTTCGTGAAATGTTTCACAATCTCGGGGTCTCCCGCGAAATTGTCGCCCCGGCGCGGTACAATGACCTGCGCGCCGCGGGCCCGCGCGTGTTGTTCGGTGCGGCTGGACCGCGGCAGGCGAGCGAGGACCATCCGCAAAGACCAAGGAAGAAAGCACACCCCATGGCTGTGACGTTTGAGGAGATCATCGGTTGGCTTCGCGAGGACGACCCGGCCAGGCTCGAAGAACTCTGGGCCCGGGCCGACCGCGTCCGCCGCGAGAACGTCGGCGACGAGGTCCATTTGCGCGGGCTCATCGAGATCTCCAACATCTGCATCCGTCGCTGCGGCTATTGTGGCCTGCGGGCGGACAACACCGCCCTGGAGCGGTATCGCATGTCCGCCCACGAGGTCAAGCAGTGCGCCGAGGACACCGTCCGCTACGGCTATGGGACGGTCGTGATTCAGGCCGGCGAGGACGTGAACATTACCTGCGACTGGATGGCCGACATCGTCCGGTGGATCAAGGCTCACACGCCGCTTGCGGTCACGCTCAGCCTCGGTGAGCGGAGCGAGGAGGAGCTTGCCACCTGGCGAGAGGCCGGCGCCGACCGCTATCTGTTGCGGTTCGAGACGAGCAATCGCGCGCTGTTCGACCGCATTCATCCGCCCGCCCCGGGCAGTGAAAGCTGCGACCGTTTCGCCGTGCTGCGATCGCTGAAGAAGCTCGGCTACGAGGTGGGCTCGGGCGTGATGATCGGCATTCCGGGCCAGTCGTACGCGGACCTGGCGCGGAGCATCGAACTGTTCTCCGAGCTGGACCTGGATATGATCGGCGTGGGCCCGTACATCGCCCATCCGTCGACACCGCTGGGTCAGGAGCCGCCGCGAGACTCGCCCGACCAGGTGCCCAACACCGAGGCCATGACGTACAAGGTTCTCGCCCTGACGCGCCTGGCGTGTCCCCAAGCGAACATTCCGTCCACCACGGCCCTGGCGACGCTGAACCTCGCCCAGGGGCGCGAGCTGGGGCTGGAGCGCGGGGCGAACGTCTGCATGCCGAACGTCACGCCGCGGAAGTACCGCGCGATGTACGAGATTTACCCCGCCAAGGCGTGCATCAATGACGACGCCGGCAAGTGCCACTCCTGCATGCGGGCACGGATCGAGTCCATCGGCCGATCGGTGGGGCAGGGGCGCGGCGACTCGCCGAACTACCTCGAATCGAGCGACGAACAAACTCCCGCGGACCAGCCGGCGGAATAGGTCGACTTTGCGGGGGTTCACACATCAGGAAGGCAGAGACTTATGTTGATGGACACGAAAACGCTGAGCAAGAACGCCACGGACTTCATCGACGACGCGTATCTCGAAGGCCTGCTCGAAGGCCAAACACCCGAGAAGTCTCGCGTGCGGGAGCTGGTCGCCAAGGGCATGGGCAAGGAGCCCCTCTCCACCGAAGAGACGGCGGAGCTGCTGCTGGCCGACGACCCGGAGCTGGTGGAGGAGATCTTCGCAGCCGCCCGGCAGTTGAAGGAGAACGTCTACGGCAACCGCATCGTGCTGTTCGCGCCGCTGTATATCGGCAGCTACTGCATCAACGAGTGCAAGTACTGTGGCTTTTCGCGTCGCAACCCGGACGCCCACCGTCGCACTCTCTCGGAGGATGAGGTTCGGGCCCAGGTCAAGGCGCTGGTCGACAAAGGCCACAAGCGGCTGATCCTGGTTTTCGGCGAGCATCCGTGGTACGACGCGAACTTCATCGCCGAGACGGTCGGGACGGTCTACGACACCAGGCACGGCCACGGCGAGATCCGCCGGGTGAACATCAACGCCGCCCCGCTGGACCACGAGGGTTTCCGCATCGTCAAGGAGTCGGGAATCGGGACGTACCAGATTTTCCAGGAGACCTATCATCACGAGACGTACGCCCGCTGCCATCCGAAGGGCACGCAGAAAGCGGATTATCTCTGGCGGCTGGACTCGCTCAGCCGGGCGTTCGAGAGCGGCTGCGATGACGTCGGCCTCGGCGCGCTGTTCGGCCTGGCCGACTGGCGGTTCGAGGTGCTCGGGCTGGTGACCCACTCGCTGCACCTGCAGCAGAAGTACGGGGTCGGCCCGCACACGCTGAGCTTCCCGCGCCTGCAGTCGGCCAGCGGTCTGGAGATGGACGGCAAGCCGCTCGTGTCCGACTGGGATTTCAAACGGCTGATCGCGATTCTGCGCCTGGCCGTCCCGTACACGGGGCTGATCCTCACCGCACGCGAGAAACCCGAGCTGCGCCGGGAGGTGATGAGCTTCGGCGTCTCGCAGATCGACGCCGGCAGCCGAATCGAAATGGGCGGATATACCGAATGCGGCGACGCCCAGCAACTCTGCAAGGAGCAGTTCTCGCTGGGCGATATCCGCAGCCTCGACGAGGTCGTCGGCGAGTTGGTCACCGACGGGTACATCCCCAGTTGGTGCACGGCCTGCTATCGCGTGGGGCGTACCGGCGAGCACTTCATGGAGTTCGCCATCCCCGGGTTCATCAAGAAGCTCTGCACGCCCAACGCGCTGCTGACGCTGCAGGAATACCTCGTGGACTACGCCACGCCCGAGACGCGGGCCGCCGGAGAGAAGCTCATCGACGCCGAACTGGCCAAGCTCGAAGACGACGAGCGCAAGCAGACGCTCACCGATCGGCTGGCGAAGATCCGTGACACCGACGACCGGGATATGTTCTTCTAGACGGCATGGCTGACTTCCGAACCGAACACGACCTGCTGGGCGAGAAGGAAATTCCCGGCGACGCGCTGTACGGCGTGCATGCGGCGCGGGCGAGGGAGAACTTCCCGCTGGCCGGGCGGCGGCCGCGGCGCGCACTGATCCATGCCTTCGGACAGGTGAAACTCGCCTGCGTCCGGGCCAACCAGGAGCTGGGCGCATGGGACGACGAAACATTCTCCGCCATCGCGGCCGCCTGCGAGGAAATGGCGCTGGGGCGGCTGGACGAGCATATCGTGGTCGACGCGCTGCAGGGCGGGGCGGGCACGTCGACGAACATGAACGTCAACGAGGTGCTCGCCAACCGAGCGCTGCAACTCCTCGGCAAACCTCTCGGCGATTATGAGACCGTCCATCCGCTGGACGACGTGAACCGCCACCAGTCGACCAACGATACGTTTCCCACCGCGCTGAAGGTGGCGGCGATCGGCGAACTCCGCTCGCTCGAGCGGGCGCTGGTGGCGCTGCTCGAGGCGTTCCAGACCAAGGAGAAACAGACCGCCCACGTGGTGAAGGTCGGGCGCACGCAGTATCAGGATGCGGTGCTGACCACCGTCGGCCGCGAGATGGCCGCCTACGCCGAAGCCTTCGGGCGCGACCGCTGGCGGGTGTACAAGTGCGAGGAACGCCTCCGGGTGGTGAACCTCGGCGGGACGGCCATCGGGACCGGGCTGGGCGCGCCGCGGCGGTACATCTTCCGCGCGGTGGAGCACCTGCGGGAGATTACCGGCTTCGGGATCGCCCGGGCGGAGAACCTCGTCGAGGCCACCCAGAATACGGACGTGTACGCGGAGGTCAGCGGGATTCTCTCGGCGTGCGCGAGCAATCTCATCAAGACCGCCGACGACCTTCGGTTGATGAGTTCCGGACCGGACGCCGGGTTCGGCGAGCTGACCCTGCCGGCCGTCCAGGCCGGCAGCAGCATCATGCCCGGAAAGGTCAATCCGGTCATCCCCGAAGCGGTCGACCAGGCGGCGATGGTCGTCCTGGGCAACCACGCGGTGATCGCCCGGGCCTGCTCGGCCGGCAGCCTGGAGCTCAACGCGTTCGGCCCGCTGCTGGCCGAGACGCTGCTGGAAAGCCTCGAACTGCTTACCCGCGCGGCGGAGATATTCCGAACGCGGTGCGTCGAGGGGATCGAGGTGAACGAAGACGCCTGCCGGGCCCACGTGGACGGCTCGACGGCCACCCTCACCGCGCTGGTGGAAGAGCTCGGGTATGAGACCACCCAGCAGGTCGGGGCTGAGCGGCAAGCCGGCGGAAAAACCATCCGCCGGATCGTCACCGACAAGGGCCTGCTGAGCGAAGAGCAGTTCGACGAGTTGATCTCGGCGGAGCGTGTGACCGCCCTAGGCTCGCGGAAGCGCAACTGAAGCCCCGGAGAAGCCAATGCAGAAGACCCCCAAAGGCTTTCGGCTGCACATCGGGCTGTTCGGTCGACGGAATGTCGGCAAGAGTTCGCTGCTGAATGCCATGACGCGCCAGAACGTTTCGATTGTCTCGGAGACCGCCGGCACGACGACCGACCCGGTCGAGAAACCCATGGAACTGCTGCCGGTGGGGCCGGTGCTGTTTATCGACACTGCCGGCATCGACGACGTGGGCGCGCTGGGCGAGATGCGCGTCGCCAAGACCCGCCAGGCGTTCGACCGTACCGACCTCGGCGTCATCGTGGCGGGCGGTGGCGCGTGGGGCGAGTTCGAGCAGGGCATCCTCGATGAACTCACCGGCCTGGACGTGCCGGTCATCGTGGTGGCCAACAAGTCGGACCTGGCCGAGTTGCCTGCCGACGTCGACAAGA
This sequence comes from Phycisphaerae bacterium, assembly GCA_046541875.1. Classification (GTDB taxonomy): domain Bacteria; phylum Planctomycetota; class Phycisphaerae; order SM23-33; family SM23-33; genus CAZFPT01. Next base: position 45,152 of record JBKHCL010000004.1, read on the forward strand.
TGCTTCAGGAGCGCGGCGTGCCGGTCGTTCGCACGGTGGCTTCGCAGGGCGAGGGCATCCTCGATCTGCGCGAGGCGCTCATCAAGGCTGCCCCGGATGAGTTCATCAACGCCCCGACGATCGTGGCCGACCTCGTGGGTGCCGGTGAGCTGGCGGTGCTGGTGGTTCCCATCGACCTGGAAGCCCCCAAGGGCCGACTCATCCTGCCGCAGGTGCAGACCATCCGCGATCTGCTCGACGGCGACGCCTATTGCATGGTCGTCAAGGAGCGCGAGCTGCGCGACGCGCTGGAGCGGGTGAACCGCCCGCCCGGGCTGGTCATCACCGACTCGCAGGGCTTCCTGAAGGTCGCCGGCGACACGCCTCGGGAGATCCCGCTGACCTCGTTCAGCATCCTGTTCGCGCGGTTCAAGGGCGACCTGGCCGAGTTCGTTCGCGGCACGTTGGCGATCGAGGACCTGGTCCCCGGCGACCGCGTGCTGGTGGCAGAGGCCTGCAGCCATCATCCCATCGGCGAGGATATCGGGCGTGTGAAGATTCCGCGCTGGCTGACGCAGTACGTCGGCGGCAAGCTGGAGTTCGACCACGTCCAGGGGCACGATTTCCCAGACGATCTGTCGCCCTACAAGCTCGTGATCCACTGCGGGGCATGCATGTGGAACCGCCGCCAGACGCTTTCTCGGCAGCTGCGTTGCCGCAAGGCGAACGTCCCGATGGCCAATTACGGGCTGACCATCGCCTACTCGCTGGGCATCTTCGAGCGGGCCCTCGAGCCGTTCCCCGCGGCTGAGGAGGTCTACCGCCAAGCGATGGGACGGTAGCCGACCACGTCACGGAAACAAGAAAGTTACGGCCGATGGGGGATCAGGATTACCCAGGGCGCCAAAATAGCAATTCTACCCACTTCGCATTTGCATCCAACGTGCCTGCAAGGCCGTCGCAAAGCGGAATCGCCGTCGGCAAGTGCTTATAATAACGTTGGATGTGAATCGGCACAGCCGGGCGGGCGAATCATCAAAGGCGGCAGTTTTTCTCCGCTTTCCGCTTGTGGAATGCGTGTTCTACTGTAGAATTCGCCAACTTTGATATTCCTGCGGGGAACCGAATCGTAGGTTCCTGCGTGGGAGGCTTGGCCATGGACGGCTTGAGGCTACGGTTCTACCGAACACCCACGGACGGTAGAGACGGAACGGCGACGTTTGGCCGATTTCCGCGAGGTACCAGGTTATGTCCAGACCAGGCAAAGCGTTGGTCTATATGTTCCCGCTGCTGGTGGGCTCGACGATTCTCGTTCTCGGGCACACCGCGTTGACGCAGGAGGCGAAGCTGCCTGCTCCCGCGGCGAGTGTCCCTGCCGTTGCCGACCGGCCCGATGCGGCTGAGGCGGTATCGCCCGAGCCCGAGCCCGAGCCGGCGCCGACTCCGACCCCTGCTGCGGCGCGAAGCGTGCCGCCGCCTGCCCCGTCCGGCAGGGCCCGGGGCGAAACGCCCGCCGAGGCCCGATCCCGCGCTGCCGACCCACCCGCTCCCGAAGCCGAGGTCGAGGCTAACGCCAAGCGCCGAACGGTGACCGTCGAGATGCTGGTAACGGGCTATTGCCCCTGCCGCAAGTGCTGCGGGAGCTTCTCCGACGGCAAGACCGCCAGCGGAAAGCGCATCAATTACAATGGTGGGAAGTTCATCGCTGCCGACACGAGCCTGCTGCCGTTCGGTACGATGGTATCCATCCCGGGCTACAACGGCGGCCGACCGGTGCCCGTGGAAGACCGCGGCGGACGGATCAAGGGGCGTCGGCTGGACCTGTTCTTCTTCAGCCATCACCAGGCCAGGCAGTGGGGCGCCCGGCGGATCGAGGTGACCGTCTACCTCGATGACGAAGACTGATTGCTCAGCCCGCAGAAGGAAATGAAACAGGCCGATCGCCTCGATTGAGACGGTCGGCCTGATTGATGCGCCGTTGGGGGGCGATCAGCCCATCGGGCAGCTTCGCCCGGACGGACAGCCGTCGGCCTGGGCGCACGGGCCGGTCGCACCGCAGGCGGCAGAGGCGTCCTTGTTGTGGGCGGCGAACGTCGAGAACTGCCGCTCCAGCTTCCGCCCGCCGCACTCGGGACAGCTCGGGCGGGCATCGCTCGATTTCACCAACAACTCGCAGGGGGTCCGGCAGTCCTTGCAGATGTACTCGTAGATGGGCATCGTCTGTCCTCGTGGTTGGCTGGGTGGCTCTCGTCGTATATGACGGTTATTGTAGCCCACGGAGGAACGAGATCCAAGCTTCCACACGACGTTGGACGCCCCGCGGCGGGGGGCTCCGATGAAGACCCAGCCTCGAAACGGCCGGCAACGTTCGTCAAGTGCGAGCAGTTCTCCGCAATCGGCGGAAAAATCGTTTTCTCCGCCTGCCCGGTCGCTCCCCGGGGCGTGTTCCCTTCGGCCGGTAACTTTTGTGAGCGTCCCGGTCTGCACACCTGCGGCGGTCCTTGGGAGCCGGGGTCGGCCGCGATTGAGGGGAATTCCCCACCTGAATGTGCATTCGAGCAACGACGGACTTTGTATAATGATATGTGCATGGGGGCCGAGACGCCGAGCCCGACGGGAATGCGCTCGTCAGCCCTCATATCCGGGAACACCCGCTGCCGGACCGGGCCCTTCCACCGAACGGGCGCGACGTCGGCAGCGAACCCATGCACCAGTTGCTCCTTGCCACGGAGGGCGGGACAGACCGGGAGGTCGCGATGAAAGTTACCATCAAAATGCAGCAGTGCGAGGACGGCCAATACGTTGCCCAATGCACGTCGCTGCCCGGGTGCACCTGCCGTGCGCCCAGTCGGCGCGAAGCGAAGAGCAGGATCACCCAGGCCATTCGCGGCTACGTTGCTGCTGTGAACAACTTCGAACCCGAGCATCTCGACGAGGAAGTCGTCGAGGCCTGATCGCACCCAGCCGTCCAGGCCCGAATGAGCGTCGCGGGGGCGCCAGGGGAGTTGCTGTTGGCGGGCATCAGCCGCGAGGGTGGAATTTGCGGTGGATGGACTTCAATCTCTCGGCGTCCACGTGCGTGTAGATCTGCGTGGTGGCGATGTCGCTGTGGCCGAGCATTTCCTGTACGCTTCGCAGGTCGGCGCCGCCGGCGAGCAGATGCGTCGCGAAGCAATGTCGCAGCGTGTGGGCTCCCACCTTGCCGCGCAGCCCGGCGCGTCGGGCGTATTTCCGCACGACCCGATACACCTCGCCCCGGTCGATGGGTGCTCCGCGTCGCGAGAGAAACAGTTCCTCGGGGTCTTCCCCGTCGAACCCCTCCGGCAGGCGGTGGGGCAGATACGCACGGATTGCCTCGGCCGCCGGTTTGGCGGCCGGCACGATGCGCTCCTTGCTGCCCTTGCCGATCACGCGCATCACGCCCAGCGACTCGTTGACGTCCCTGCGTTTCAGCGAGGTCAGTTCACTCGCCCGCATGCCCGAGGCGTAGAGCGTGGTCATCATCGCCCGATCTCGCAGGGCGTTGGCGTCACGCTGGGGGTCTGGTTCGTCCAGCAGCCGACGGGTGTTTTCCGGCGAGAGCACGTTGGGCAGGCGGTTCCACGCGCGGGGCGCCTCGACGGAGGCGGACACGTCGGCGTCGAGGACGCGCTGGAGCACGAGGAAGCGGCAGAACATCCGCACTGCCGCCAACGCACGTCCGATGGACGAATCGGCCAACCCTTCCCGCCGCAGGTATCGCAGGAACCCGTCCACCAGGGCCGGGCTCAGCTCACCGAGGCTCGCCAGGTCGGTTCCGGCGAGATACCGCTGGAAGTGCAGCAGGTCGTTGCGGTAGGCGACGAGGGTGTTGTTGCTCAGCCCGCACTCGGCCTGGAGATAGTCCAGAAACGCTCCCAGCCGGCGATTGTACTCAGGAGGCGGCTTTGAGTTGTTCCGGTGCGGCGATGCCATTGGTCGTTTGGCCGATCATGGCCTGGTAGACGGGGCACTGCATGTAGCGATCGGCGCAGTGCGCCAAGGCCGTCTGGATGTTCTTGAGCGTCAGGTGCGCTGAGCACCGCGGATCCGAAGCGTTCAGGAAAGGGCACATGATTTTACCTCCCGCCATCCGTGGCGTTGGGACGTCCGAATCGGACCGAGAACGGCTTCTCGATGCGTCCACGGTCTGTTATCGGGCCCGGAGGGCGAACGGCTTGAGGAATTTGCCCGTTGTTCGGCGTCGCGCGACATCCAGCGCCATTCCATTCTTCAGGAGCGGGCTTTGGCGAGGGTCTTTCGCAGACGCCGGACGTCTCCCCGCCGGGCCAGGGCGTTGAAGCGATCGGCGGTGCGTTCGATCTGGTCGGCCGACAGGCCGGGCATGCGCAGGACGCTGCGGTGCTGCCAGTAGGCCTCTTCGTTGTCCCCGGCAAGCCAGCCGTTCTCGCGGCAGGTTTCTTCGGCCCGCGTCGAGGGAATCGGGTAGAACACCTCGGCGTGGAGCTGATCGAAACGCGCCTGCCCGGCGAGTTTCACCGCCTTTTCCAGCGTGATCTCCGATTCGTACGGGCTGCCCACGAACGTTCTGCCGATCACCGTCAGCCCGGCGTTCTTGAGGAGTTCGACGTTGGCGAGGATCTGCTTGTCCGTCAGGCGCATCCCGAAGACGTCCTCGCGGATGAATCGGCTGCCCGAGCCGATGTGCGTGTCCACCATCTCGCAGCCCGCCCGGGCGAGCAGCTCAGCCGACCGCGGCGTGACGTCCACCAGTGGAACGTAGCACCGCCAGGGACGCTTCAAACGGCGGGGGTACGCTTCGGCAAACTCGGCCAGCCAATCGGCGTCGGTGGCAACGGCATGGCCGCCAAGGCGAAACGCCGCGGCGCGCTCGTATTCCTCCGCCAACTCGGCCAGTTCGTCCACCAGGCTCGCCACGCCTCGCCGGCGGACCGATTCGCCGTGGTCCTCGTAGAGGTCCAGGTACCAGTCGTTCATGCACTGTCCGCACCAGTGAGCGCAGCCGCGGGCCGCCTCGACGGGCAACTCGCCGGTGCTCTCGACGATGCGGCGCATCTCGAACAGGTCGCGGTCCGGGGCGGGCAGGGAGTCCAGTTGGCCGATCGGAGGGCGGACGGCGCCTTTGGTCACGCCGTCGGCGTCCCGCACCCAGGCCCCCGGCAGGCCGGCCGGGTCGCGCGATTCGCTCAGCGCCCGGAAATACTCGCCCGCGGTGACTTCGAACTCGCCGAGGAAGACGGCCTCCACGCCGGGCTGGGACAGCGCCGGTCCGGGGCGGGCGGTAACGTCCGGCCCCAGCGCGACCACCGGAAGCTTGTAGTTCTCGGCGATGTCGACGATCGTCCGTCGAGCGGCCGTCCGCGTGGTGGGGTGGATCTCCATGAGCATGCGCTCGGGGCGGTGCTCGATGATCGCGTCGTGCAGGCGGGCGGGGTCGAACCCGCCACACGCCACCAGCGACAGCGACTGGCCCTGTTGGGCGAGCATCGCCGCCATGGCGCCCAACTGCGGGCAGAACCGCGGCAGCGGGTCCTGGCGGGTCGGGTCGATGAACTGCACGAGCAAAAGCTGCATACGGCGTCCTCTTTTTTTCGTGTGGGGACCCATGATGATATCGTGCCGGGGGCGACGTCTCCAGCGAAAAGAGCACCGCAAATCAGACAGATCTCGGCCGCCTGGCGAGCCCCGCTGCCGGCTGCGCCCGTCTCGGGGTGCTCCGGCAGGAAGGAGGAACGGATCTGCGCCGGTCAAGCCGGGGAACGCGTCGAACGACAAAATGACCATTGGCGGGCAAAACGCGGTTGACACCCGCCCCTGCGGTCCATACTCTTATCTGTTCTTGATGGGACGCCGAGACGGACAGACCCGGCGCTCTCAATCGACGCGGCAACCACCAATTACTTTGAACGAGGAGATGGACCCATGGCTGTGAAGATCGGTATCAATGGTTTCGGGCGTATCGGGCGGCTGACGTTCCGGGCGATGATGGAGCAACCCGAGCGGTTTGACGTAGTCGCGATCAACGACCTGGCCGATGCCAAGTCGCTGGCGTACCTGCTGAAGTACGACTCGACGCAGGGGAAGTATCGCGGCACGGTCGAGGTCGGAGACGGCGCTTTGATCGTCGACGGCAAAGAGATCAAGGTCCTCGCCGAGAAGAACCCGGCCAACCTGCCGTGGGCTGACATGGGCGTCCAGGTCGCGGTGGAGGCCACCGGCTTCTTCACCAGCCCCAAGACCGACGATAAGCCCGGCTACGACAGCCACCTCGACGCCGGCGCCAAAAAGGTCATCATCTCCGCCCCGAGCAAGGGATTCGCGAAGATGATCGTCCTGGGCGTCAATGACGAGAATCTCACTGCCGAGGACACCTGCGTCTCGAACGCCTCCTGCACGACCAACTCCCTCGCGCCGGCCGCCAAGGTCCTCCACGAGAAGTTCGGCATCGTCAAGGGACTCATGACCACCGTCCACGGGTACACCAACGACCAGCGCATCCTGGACCAGATCCACTCCAAGATGACCCGCGCCCGTGCCGCGGCGATCAACATCATCCCGACCACCACCGGCGCCGCCGTCGCCGTCGGAAAGGTCCTCCCGGACCTCAATGGCAAGCTGGACGGCTACGCCCTTCGCGTTCCGGTCCCCACCGGCTCGATCACCGACCTGACCGTCGAGCTCGGCAAGGCCGCCACCGAGGACGAGATCAACGCCGCGATGAAGGAAGCCTCCCAGGGCGCCCTCAAGGGCATCCTGACGTACGCCGAGGATCCCATCGTGGTCGCCGACGTTGTGGGCGACCCGGCCAGCTCGATCTTCGACCCGAACAACACCAAGGTCATCGGCGAGACCATGGCCAAGGTCACCATGTGGTACGACAACGAGTGGGGCTACTCCTGCCGCACCGCCGATCTGGCCGAGAAGCTCGCCCAGATGTAAGCACCCCTCGCAGGATGATCGCAGCAATAAACGGGCCCGTCGGTTCTCCGGCGGGCCCGTTTCAGCGCGCACAGGCAAAGCGCGAGAAACTTGCCCGTCGCGGCCGCAGTTGTATCCTGTAGGCAGGCAGGTGACACCACACGCACCCCAACAAGAGGAACCATGACCGCAAGAATGTCGGCAACGTGGATGGCGATGCTGCTGATCGCGGTGTTGCTCATCGTGGGCGGTTGCGGGGACGAGGACGCCGGGGCGACCGGGAGCCCCCGGGCTCGGGCGATTGCGGCGCTGGAGAAGGGCACCACGCCGCAGCGGATCGCCGCAGCCGAGACGTTGGGCAAGCTGGGCGACCCGAATGCCGCCGGTGTGCTGATCTCCGCCCTGGACGATTCGAGCATCGCCGTGCGCCGCTCGGCCATCGACTCGCTCAAGCAGCTCGGCGTTCGCCGGGCGGCCGGGGCGATTGCGGTGCAGTTGAAGCACCCAACCGACGCGCTGCGCGTGACGGCGGCTGAGGCCTTGGTCCAACTCGCCACCCCCCGCACAGCCGATGCGTTGGCGACGGCCTTGGGCGATTCCCGGATGATGGTGCGGAACCTCGCCTCCGACGCGCTGGTTGGACTGGGCGAACCGGCGATTGCCCCCGTATCCCGTGTGCTCGCGCGCGGTCGACCCGATGCGCGCATCGCAGCCGCCCAGACGCTCGGAAAGCTCCGCGATCCCCGCGCGGGCGACGCGCTGGCGGCGGCGCTGTCGGAGGAGTCCTGGGAGCTTCGCCTTGCGTCGGCGTCGGCGTTGGCGGAGTTGGGCGACGGCAGGGCGGTGGCGGCGCTGGTGGCGTTGCTGGAGAATCCGCTCAGCGAAGCACAGGAGAAACGCTACCGGCAGCGCATGGAACGGACGCCCTCCGGACCGCGCCGGGCGATGCTGATCGAGCAGCTCATGCGGCGCCACAGCGGCGGGCTGCCCGGCAGGGTGCGCTATCCCCACGAAGCCAAGAAACGCCTCCGCCTGCTCAACGCCGAAGCCGATCGCATCCGCGAGCTGGTGGAAACGCCCCTCAGCAGACAGGCCACCGCGGAGCTGGAAACCGTGCTCGCCGCCCGGACCGGGTGGGAGGAGTGGTCGGCGCTCAGCGAGGCCCGTCGGCAGGAGCGGATCCGCGCGGAGGCGGGTCGCTTGGCGGCGGTCGTCGCCGAAGGCCGCCAGGACTGGGGCGGCTCGCTCGTGGAGCAGTACTTCCGCGAGCGTCACGGGGCGCAGTGGTGGGCTTCCCTGAGTGACGAGCGAAAGGCTGAGGAAATCCAACGGGCGGCGGCCCAGCCGGTGCGTCGCGAGCTCGAATCCCGCCGGCGACAGGTTCGCGGACGTGTCGCCCGGGCCCTGGCGCGGGTCGGGACGGCCGAGGCGGTCGAGACGCTGCTGAACCTGCTCGACAAGGGAGATCGGGACCGGCGCGAACTGGTGCGGCGGGAGGTCCGGATGGCCGGCAACGCCGCGGCGGAGGCCTTGGCGAGCTACGCCGTCGACAGGACGCATCCGCTGGAGAAACGCCGCCGGACGCTGGAGTTGGTGCGGACTGTTCACGGGGGCTCGGCGCCGGAGACCCTCGCGGGGTTGCTGAACGACCCGGCCGACGGTCTGCGGGAGCTGGCGGGGCTGGCCATCGCCGAGGATCCCACCCCCGAGGCGCTGCCGTGGGTGGTGACGCTGCTCAAGGCCGAATCGACGGACGTGCGGCGTGCGGCGGTGCGTCGGCTGGGATCGACCCGATATGCTCCGGCGGTTCCCGGGCTGTGTGACGCCTTGTCCGACCCGGACCCGGCCGTGCGATTTCTTTCCGCCGACGCGCTGGGAGCCATCGGCGACCCCAACGCTGCCCCGGCCTTGCTGGCGGTGGCGAAGAAGGCCGAAGGCAGCCCAACGCCCGCCAAGGCGACCATGGCGGCGGTTCGTGCCCTGGGCGACATCGGCCAGGCCGACGCGCTGCCGCTGGTGATGGAGCTGACCCGCCACCGCTCGGGCGACATGCGGGCGATCGCCCTGGCGGCGCTGGGAGGCTTTGACGAACCGGCCGCCCTGGCAGCAGCCCTCAAGGCGCTGAAACGCGACGACGCCTCCGACCGCAAGGCCGCCATCTGGGCGCTGAAGAAGACCGGTGCCTCGGCAGTGGACCCGCTGATCGAAATACTCAATGGCGAGGACGACTCGGTTCACACCTCGGCCGGTCAGGCACTGTTCGCCATCGGCAAAGCGGCCGTCGGACCCTTGATGGATCAACTGGAATCGGGCTCGAAGGTCGCCAAGCTGGTGGCGATTCGCGTGATCGGCGAGCGGCGCCCGGACAAGGCGACGGGTCCTCTGGTGAAACTGCTGGAATCGCCCGATGCCGACATCCGCGCGTCGGCTGCGTGGGCGCTGGGGCGGCTGGGGGATGCAAGTGCGATCGGTCCGCTGGAAAAGCTGTTGAAGGATGCCGACCCGAAGGTGGCCAAAGCGGCGCGCGTCGCCTGCTGGAAGCTGCGCTGAGAACGAAGGGGCCGTGAGCCATCGCGCCGGTTGGCGCCGGAACCTCAGAGGAATCCGCCAGGCGGGCTTTACGCGCTGACGCGCAGGCGCGAGTCGGCCGGCGGGGTGGAGGTGAACACGTTTCCGTCCACGTGCAGTTCCAGGCGGCTTGGCAGGAAGTTCGTCACGGACGCCAGGTAGCCCCAGACGGCCGTCGCGTGTCGGTCCAGCGTGTCGGACATCGACGTGCCTCGCGTGGTGCAGCCCGGAAGCGACGGGCAGGTGGCGACAATGAATCCGTTCTCGTTCGTCGTGCGAATGTCCAGTTTCATGAGTCTTCGGTTCCTTCCCGGAGCGGCCTCCCAGATGGGCCCGCATCCTTACTTCTATCGGACAAGCACGCCGAAGAACGCAGGAAATTCGGTTCGGGCGAGCGAATTGGCTATAATCGAATGTCTCCCCGGGACCGAACAAGGAGCGAGTATGATCCGCCGGCGATGGATGACAGGTGCGTTGGTCCTGCTGATGGCGGTTTCCGTCGGAAACGCCGTGACGATTCAACTGGACTACACTTACGACGGCGGGTGGTTTGCCTCACGTCCCCAGGCGGTGACGGCCATGGAAAAAGCGGCCGCCGCCTACCAGCCTTTGATGGATTCGCTTTCGGCGATCGAACCGTCCGGGGGCAATACCTGGAACGCGATCATCACCCAGCCCGACACGGGTGCTGAACTGAGTATCTCGAATCCGACGATTCCTGCCGACACGCTGGTGGTGTACGTCGGCGCGCGGGATCTGGGAGCAGGCACGCTGGGACGCGGCGGGCCGGGCGGCTTTGGCGCGTCCGGTTCCGGCAATTGGCTCGAGACGGTGGGCCAGCGGGGCCAGAGCGGGGAAGACGACACGCCGGCAACGGATTTCGGGCCTTGGGGCGGGAGCATCGCCTTCGATGACGGGAGCGACTGGAATTTTGACGTCAATTCGCTGCCCACCTCGGGGCAGAGCGATTTCTACTCGGTGGCGGTGCATGAGTTGGCCCATGTGCTGGGCTTTGGGCTGTCGGACTCGTGGTATGCCCACGTGGACGATGAACTGCTGACGTTTGACGGGGCGGCGTCGATGGTCAGTCATGGCGGCGCGGTGGACCTGGACCCGTATCTCGGGCATTGGAAGGACAATGTTCTCTCCGAAGTGGGGGGTGCTAGTCAGGAGGCGGCGATGGCTCCGTTCCTGACCACCGGCACGCGGAAGCGGCTGACTGCGTTGGACTACGCCGGCCTGGCGGACATCGGCTGGGAACTGCCGCTGAGAGGCGACGTGGATCTGGACGGTCGGATCGACTTTGATGACGCCTGGGCGTTGCTGGGATCGCTGGGGGACGGGCGAATCGACCACGCCTGGAGCGAGGGCGATCTCGACGGGGACGGCGAGGTGGACGGTGACGACGCGGCGATCATGGTCGCGGCGTGGAATGGGCCGACCCCACCGGCTGCGCTGATGTCGGCGGTGCCCGAACCGGGCGTGTTCGTCGTGGTGATGCTGGGCGGGCTGGCGATTCTTGCCAGGCCGATGTGGGGCAGGGGCAGCGCGAACGGGTCGGGCGCATAGAGAGGGCCCGGACGGCCGGCCTGACGCACGTGCGTCGCCGTGACTTTGGCAATCCGGGCCCCTCGGAGCGGCTGGGGTGTGTTCCTACAGCGAGATATTCAGCTCCCGGTCATCGTCGCCGGGTTGATCGCTCTCGCCGGGCGGGTTGTCATCGGTGACGGGGTCTTCGTCCAGCCGTCGCCCGAAGCGCGCGAAAAGCTTGTCCATGAGCGTTCGGAGTACGAGCAGCTCGATTCGCTGCTGGGGTTCCATTTCCATGCGAAGGGGCGGGAGTTCGCGTTTGGCGGCTTCGGCGGTGAGGTTTCCCGCCTCGACGCGCGCTTTGGCGAAGGAGGCCATCAGGTTGCCTGTCACGGCGAAGTCCCGCTCATCGAGCCACTTCCGCATGTCCCCGGTGGCGGTCTCTGCCGACCGGTCACCCTCCTCTACCGGCCCGAGTGCGGGGCGCACCTCCCGGCCGATCAGGTCGGACAGGGACGCCGCGGTGGCGTCCTGCCCGTTTTCAGGGGTCCTTGCGCGCACATTGAGCGATTCGTGGACCTCCTCGGTCTTCGGGCGGTGCGCATTGACATCAATGCTTGATGGATCAACCTTCATCTCGATACCCTCCGGCAGCCTCTTGGCCGTCCAATCGGCCTGCTGCCTCAAGTGCGTTTGGTCGCCCCGACGGGTCCGAACCAAACGCTTCCTCCACAAGCCATTATCGAGTGAAGTACGGAAATCTTAAGCCCATGGTGCGGTATTTCTTCAGGCGATCAGCCGGAGCGTAAGTCAGGTCTGCGACTGAGATTGGGCCGCTTCAGAGCCAAGAGGGTGGGACCGCTCATAGACGCCCTTGAGGCGTTGGGTGGTCAGGTGGGTGTAAATCTGGGTGGTGGAGAGGCTTTCGTGGCCAAGAAGCTCCTGCACGCTTCGCAGGTCGGCCCCGGCGTTGAGCATGTGCGTGGCGAAGCTGTGCCGCAACGTGTGCGGACTGGCGTGCTGGTCGATGCCGGCCACCTGGAGATACTTCGTCAGACGCCGGCGGATGCTGCGTCCGCTGAGCCGCTTGCCGTGCTTGTTGACGAACAGCGGACCGCGTTGCGGCAGGCCGAACGCCGCCGACCGCTGGAAGCAGTAACGGTAAATCGCCTCGACGGCATGGCTTCCGAGCGGGACGAGGCGCTCCTTGCGTCCTTTTCCCCGCACCCGAAGGGCCTCGTTGAACTCGTCGAGGTCCTCGACGTTCAGGCCGACCAGCTCGCTGATTCGCAGGCCTGCTGAGTAGATCGTCTCGAGGATGGCCCGGTCCCGCAGGCCGCCCAGCGTGTTGAGATCCGGGGCGTTGAGCAACTCGGAGATCTGTTCGACGGTGAGGCAGGAGGGGAGTTTCTTATCCTGGCGCGGGGTGCGGATGACGGCCACCGGCGAAGCTTTTACGACCCCTTTGCGCACGAGGTACTTGTAGAAACTCCGCAGGGAGGCGAGTTTACGGGCGACGGTGCTTTTGGAGTATCCGTGGGTTCGCATGCGCGCCAAGTAGGCCCGGACGTCCATCGCCTCGACGGAAAGCAGTTTCCCGGTGAGCATTTCGCCTGTGTCGGGGTCGTCGTCGAGCTGGGGCATGTCGTCGAGATCGATGCTGTCCGCATCGTCGCAGAGCAGGAAGCGGGCGAACTGCGTAAGATCGGCGGTGTAGGAGCGAATCGTGTGTGCGGAGAAGTTGCGCTCCAACTCGAGGTAGTCCAGAAAACGGTCGACGTGGGGGATGTTCGTCATTCTCTCAGCCGATGCGGGGTCACGGTTCGCCTGCATGGGATTATCGGCTGAGGAGCGCGGAAAACTCCAGCCCGGCGGGGGGCTACTTCATATCGAACGGGCTGAGGGCCTTGTTGCAGTCGCACGCGGCGTGGTGGGTCACTTTGAAGCTGAGGGTCGCGGCGTCCAGCCAGTCGATGCGATGGTCCCTGTCCTCGGCGAACCGGACCAGTTCTTCCACGACGTCGTCTTCACAGCCGGGGGTGTAACGAAAGACGTAGAGGTCTTTGTCCTTCTGCATGGACAGTGTTCGAACGATCATAGTGGTCTCTCTCTTTTGGGGTCGCAGCCGACCCCGAATTGTGCCCGGGGCCGACCATCGTATGTATCGGAGAGCGACCGGTCCGACTGAACGAGTGAGATCGGACCAGGGAAGTTTTTTCCGAAACGTCCGGCAACGGCCGACCATCCGGGGGGCGCGGCGCTGGAAAACGCGCAAAACGTCCCTCGGGCGGCGTGGAATGAACGGCGAACAGGGGTTTATGGTGACATCAGGAGTTTCGAGGCAGAAAAAATACGTGAAGTCATTTAATTGCATATACAGGGTTTACCTTACCTGGTCTTGATTTTCTGGGAAAATCGGAAGAATCCCGTGTTGACACCTCCTGCGATGACTTATACTATATTCAGACATAAGGCGGGTCTCCCCCTGCCCGCCTTTGTTCCCCACGAACAGCAGGCTCGACCCTCCCCCTGGTCGGGCCTGCTGCTTCTTTTTTGCGCACAGGGGTAGGGTGTCTGCTGTATATGGGTGTTCGTTGTACGGGGCAAGGCTTTGGCATGCGTGAGTCGCCTGGACGCCTCAGCCGCCCGACGGTACACTGCTTTGGTGATTCCTGCTTCCCCGAGCACCAACGGCCATGCCACCTTCTCGAATCAAGCTCGATACAGGCGATCTGTGGTCTCCGGGCGATCCGCTGCCGGGCGGGGCGGTTCTGCGCCAAATGGCTGCCCGCGTGATCGCGCTGTGGGAGATGCCCGAGTTGGCCGACGCGACGATCGGCTACAACGGTCGCCTGCGGACCACGCTCGGGCGGGCGATGCTGGATGAGCGGCGCGTGGAGCTCAACCCGCGCCTGCTGCGGGACCATCCCGAGCAGTTGGTCTCGACATTGGCCCACGAGCTGGCGCACCTGGCGGTTCACGTGCGGTTCGGCCGACGGGCGGGCGCCCATGGCAGGGAGTTCCGAACGCTCATGCGGGCGCTGAATCTCGACGCGCGGGCGACGCACGACCTGCCCGTGGAGCACCTTCGCCGCCGTCGGCGTCGCTATGTCTACCTGCACCGGTGCGACCAGTGTGGCCGATCGGCCATCGCCCGGCGGGTTTTGCGCGATCGCATCTGCGGCCGCTGCGGGCCCGGGATGCAATGGGACGTCTATCGCCTGCCCGATACCCCGGCAGGGCGGGCGCTGCTGGAGACGCTGGCGAACGGCTAGGACAGGGCTTATCGCGCGGCGACCAAGGCAAAAAAAAGACCGGGAACGTCCAGGCGGAGGGAGACCTGAATATTCCCGGCTGTCAGTGGCTCGCTGCCAAGATCGCAGGTGGAGGGAGACCTGCAAGCACTGTGGCGCGAGCCGTTTCATTCACTTCATGTAATTATATAGACACCCCGGCGGTCTTTGACAAGGCTTTTCCGAGAATTATTGGCTTTGGCGGCCCATTTAGTGCGCAAATATTACATAAGATCAGTGAAATGAAAATCTTACGCTGTATACAAATAATCGGAAAAGTCTGCAAAAATTAAGACCCGAACGGGATCATATGGCCCGTCCGGGTCGTTGATTTCTCGTCTGCGGGGGTTGCAGGCCGGTCCGGATCGCTCGTTTACTCGCTGGAGTCCGTGCCGTTCCCGCCGCGGCCACGACGTTTGCTGCCTTCACGACGTTTGCCCCGTTGTCTGTTTGCGCCTGGCTCGCCGCGTCCGCCTCGTCGTCCCCTCGCCTTGCGGAGGGTCTGCTTCTGTTCGTCGCTGAGCGACTCGCGGAGCTTCTTCATCCCTTCCCCGAGAGCCTTTCGCTTCGCGCCGCGACCGTCGGCCTGCTTGATGGCCTGGGACGTCTCGGAGATGATCTTCTTCTGGTCGGCTGTCAGCGAGTCGCCCAAGGCGGTTTTCAGTCGGCCGAACGGCTTGCGGCCTTGACCGGCCCCGTCCCGCCCCACGCGTTTGCGGGCGGCGGCGAGCTTTTGCTTCTGCTCGTCGGTGAGGGTGGTCTGGAACTTCTCCCGTCCCTGCTGGGCGGCCTTCTTCTTGGCCTCGGCGCCCTCGGCGTTGCGGACGGATTGGGCGGTTTCTTTGAGAATCTCCTTCTGCTTGTCGGTCAGGGAGTCTCCCAGCACTTTCGCCGCTGCGGCGGCGGGATGACGTCGGGCCATCCGGCGGCGACGGGCGGCCTGGAGCATCCCAACGACCTTCTTGCCCTTTTCCTCACCGAGGGTCTTGATGATCTGCTGGTGATTGGTCTCTGCCTTGGTCTTGAGCCCGGCCATCAGTTTCTGGCGTTTCTCGCGAAGTTCCTTGAGCTTGTCGGCGTCGCCGTCCTTGACGGCCTGGCGATGCTCCTCGCGCAGGGCCTGGAGCTTGTCGGCGTTTTCCTTGTGCCAGTTTTTTGCATCCTGGGCGAAGCTCTCCATCACGGTCTTCAGTTGGGCCTGCTGCTCGTCGGTCAGGTCGGCCTGTTTGCAGATCTGGGCCATCCTCCGCTGGTGAGCCCGTTGCCGGTCCTGCCGGCGATTCTGA
Source organism: Phycisphaerae bacterium (assembly GCA_046541875.1). GTDB lineage: Bacteria > Planctomycetota > Phycisphaerae > SM23-33 > SM23-33 > CAZFPT01. Next base: position 60,726 of record JBKHCL010000004.1, read on the forward strand.
CCGTTCTCCCGGTGCTTGGTCTGACGGGTCTTGCGATTCTGCTTGCGGTTCTGCCTGGCGTCCTGCTCTTGGGCGACGACGCTGCCGGCTACCAGCGCGACAGCCAACAGGGCCAGGAGTATTCGCGGGGTGCGGTTCATGATTGGGTCCTTTCGTCGGATCACATTGACTCACTCTCGTGCGGGGCGATGGCGCCGTCGTCCCGCGTCTGAGGGGTCTAACGGAGAAAGGGCCTGGCTATTGCAGCATCAACGGAAAACCGGCGAAACTCGGTCCGCGGCGCGCGAGTTCAGGTAGTAAGCTGTCGGACGTAGTCGATCACGCCCTCTTGCGGCGTGAAGGCTGCCTCGAAGCCGAGCTGCTCGCGGGCGCGGGTAGTGTCGGCCTGGGTGTGGGCCTGATAGGTCTCGCCGTAGGGGTTGTCGATATAGTCCGGCTGGAGGTTCGTGCCCAGGGCCTGGTTGATCCACTCCACCAGCTCGTTGAACGTCGTCGCCCGCCCCGTGCCGACGTTGTACACCCCGCAGGGGGCTTCCAACGCCAGGAGATTGGCTGTGACCACGTCGGGGACGTAGATGTGGTCGCGCTTCTGCTCGCCGTTGCGGAAGAGCTTTGGGCGTCGGCCGACCTTCATCTGCTGGGTGAGGTGGTAGATCATGCTCGCCGGTCGACCCTTATGGGCCTCCCGCGGCCCGAACACGTTGAAATATCGCAGGCCGACGATGTGCATCTCATCGACGAGCGTCTTCGCGCGGTCGTCCATCCACAGCTTGCTGCGGGCGTAGGTGTTCAGCAGGTCCTTGGGCTGGTCCTCCTGCTGGGGGGCGTCCCCGTGGCCATACAGACTGGCCGACGAGGCGTAGACGAGTTTCGCCCCGCAGCGTCGGGCAAGGTCGATGATCACCTCGAAGCCCTCGGTGTTCGAGCGGTACGTCTCGTCGTCGTCCGGGTGGCGTGGGTCGGTGATGGCTGCCTGATGGAAAATCGCGTCGAAATCCTCGCGGATCTCCATCGGCCGAGATACGTCCGCGCGGATGACCTCGCCGGCGAAACCAGCAAGATTGTCCACGTGGCCGGTGAAGAAGTTGTCCACAACCACGACGTCGTCGCCCTGCTGCTGGAGCTTCAACGCCAGGTTGGACCCGATAAAGCCGGCACCGCCGGTGACGAGACATTTCATTGCGTATGCTCCTGCTCAGGATGGGGCGTCGATAAACGCCCGGTGAATCCGCTCAATCAGCGTGGTGGTCCGCACGCCTTCGACGATCGGCAGCAGATGCACTCTTCCGCCGTTGCGCTCGACCGTATCGCGTTCGATGCAGTCCGCCCCGTACTCGGCTCCGTTGGTATGCACGTCCGGCGCGAGACGTTCGAGAAACGCGATGGGCGTTTCCTCGTCGAAGGCGAAGACATAATCCACGCACCCCAGCGCCGCCAGCATCCGCAGCCGATGCTCCTGTGGGTTCACCGGGCGATGGGCACCCTTGTACGCCCGCACGGACGCGTCGGAATTCACGCCCACCATCAGCACGTCGCCCACCGCGGCGGCCTGGTGCAGACTCACCACGTGTCCGACGTGCAGAAGGTCGTAGGAACCGTTGTTTGTCACGACGGTTCGGCCGTCGGCTCGGAGGGCCTCGCGAATCGAGACCAGCTCGTCGAGCGTCCTGACCTTCGCCTCCAGCGTCGGCTGCGAGAAAATGTCGATGGTATGGTCGTCGCTCATGTCGCGGCCATCGTACTGCATCGCCCCGGCGTGTTCCAGCGCGTCGCGTGGCGAGAGACGGCCCGGATCTCTGCCCGTCCGGTGCCCTGGACTCGTCAGCCATCGCATGGAGGGAGGATGCGGAATTTCCTCAAATCCAGCCGCGGGGGGTCCGAAGGGAAGGGTGCAGTGCAGTTCGGACCTGGCCGCAACGCGTCGGCACACGGGGAGTGAGCACGATGGAAAACAGGGCGTTCATTCGCATTCCGTTCGAGATGTCAGCCACGATCGACGTCGACGGCCGATCGGTCGCCGTGCGCGTGCGGGATCTGAGCATTCACGGGGCGTTCATCGAGGGTGTCTCCGGCGTCTCTGCCGGGGAGGGGCTTACCCTGCGCATCAAGCTTGGCGACGGGCCCGACGGGCCGGTCATCGAATCGCGTTCGAAGATTACCCGCGTCTGCGACGAGGGGGTGGGCGTGGAGTTCGTCGAGACGGGCATTGAATCGTTCGGCCATCTCGAAGCGGTCGTGCAGGCCAACTCCGGCGACCCCGAACGCGTCCTCGATGAAATGCAGGCCTACCTGGCAGGCAAGATGTGAACACAAGGGTAACGGGGCGACTGACCTTGACGGTTTACCCAAACGCGGGGGCTATGGCGAGTCGGGGTCCAGGCGGTCGCGTTTGCGGCGGCGCAGCGCCCGCAGCCGCATCACAGAAAACGACAGGGCGTAGGCGGCCCCGCAGAAGACGATAATCACCGGGCCGGTCGGCAGATCGCGGGCGTAGCTTGCCGCTTGTCCGAGGAAGGTCAGGGCGATACTCGCGACCGCCGCCAGGACCATCATCTGCCACAGCCGCCGCGCCCAGTGACCGGCCACCGCCACCGGAAGCGTCAGCAGGGCGATGACCATGATGATTCCCACCACCCGCGCCAGCAGCACCACGGTCAGCGCGGTGAGCCCCAGCAGCAGGAGGTAGTAGGCCTCCACGGGCACGCCGCGGGTGCGTGCGTGTTCCTCGTCGAAGCACACCGCCAGCAGCGGGCGATAGAACGCCAGGCTGAACGCCACCACGACGGCCGTCAGCCCGCCCAGCAGCCACAGGTCGCCCGGCGAGACCATCAGCACGCTTCCGAAGAGGTTGCTCATGAGGTCCTGTGCGTATCCCGGGGTGGCCTGCATGAACAGCACGCCGACGGCCATCCCCACCGCCCAGAGGGCACTGATGAGCGTGTCCTCGCGCTGGCGGTATCGCATGGAGACCAGTCCGATCAGCCCCGCCGCCAGCAGGGCAGCGGCCAGCGCGCCATACAGCGGGTCCATCCACTCCCAGCCCTGCACCGCCCGAAGATAGCTGGCCGCCCCCATTCCCCCCAGCACGCAGTGGGCGATTCCGCCGGCGACGTAGGTGATTCGCCGGACCACCACGAACGAGCCGACCACGCCGCAGGCGATCCCGGCCATCGCGCCGGCCGCCACCGACCGCTGCAGCAGGCCCGAGCTTTGCAAGACGTCCAGAAACTCGCCCATTACGACTCCTCCCGCAGGCAATGGCTGTGATGGTCCACCATCCGCACGTGTCGGCCGTACAGGTCGTTCATGTGGTCTGCGGTCAGCTCGCGTGTGGTGTGGGTGGTGATGGTGCGGTTCACGCAGATGACGCTGTGGATCGCCCCGCAGACGAAGCCCACATCGTGCGAGACGAGCATAATTGTCAGGCGTTCGTTGAGCTGGTGGAGCAGGTCGTGCAACTCGCTTTCGGTGCGCGGGTCGAGGTGGCTGGTGGGTTCGTCCATGAGCATCAACTCGGGTTGGCCGGCCAAGGCCCGGGCAATGAGCACGCGCTGCTGCTGCCCGCCGGACAGCGCCGAGAACGGCCGATCGGCGAGGTCCGAAGCGTTCACCTCGTTCAGCGCATCGTCGGCGGCGGCGTGGTCGTGTTTCTTGTAGCGTCCGATGTGTCGCCCTGGCCCGAGCGTGCCCATGAGCACCACGTCGCGCGCACTGACGGGGAACGTCGCGTCGAACCGCATGTGCTGCGGCGTGTAGGCCATCCGGTCCACCGCCTGGGATGGGGGCTTGCCGAAGACGCGAATGGTTCCGCTGTCCGGCGTGAGCAGCCCGAGGATGAGCTTCAGCAGCGTGGTCTTGCCGCCACCGTTGGGGCCGACAATGCAGGCGAAATCGCCGGCCTCCACGGTTAAAGTCACGTCCTCCAGAACCGTCTCCGCCTCGTAGGAGAACCGTACGTCCTGAATGTCGACAATGCTCTCTGCCATGGCGCTTTCGTGGTTGTCGGGGGATGGCGACGTCGACCGCCGGCGGCCGGACGCAAGCCATTGTATCCCCAGATACCGCAAATCCTCCGCCCGAGCAAGGTCCGGGGCAAGTGCGCGCTTACCGTACCCACGCCGGTGTGTTTCCCATGCCACGAAAAGCCCCCACCGTAAGGTGGGGGATAGTACGCCCATAATGCCATGCGACGAAAGCGCACCGTAGCACGGCCT
>JBKHCL010000044.1:0-26062 GCA_046541875.1 Phycisphaerae bacterium
GCCCGGCGATCCCCTCGTCGGGTCGGCCGAACTTTTTTGCGCCGGATACAGGACGTGGTCATCCCTGTCGAGGCGGCGGCACGTCATTGCATGTCACGTGGCGGAGCGTATCCTGTAGGGAGGGGCGACGAATGTGGAAAGGGCACAATGTCCGACGGTGAAAGCGGAGACATTCAGGACCTTCGGCACGTGCTGGAGATCACGCGTCGGCTGGCGGTGGAACTGGATCTCCGGACGTTGCTGGAGTTGATCATCGATCGCAGCGTCGAGCTGCTCGGTGCCGATCGCGGGTGCCTGTGGCTGTACGACTCGGCCGCCCACGAGCTTTACTCCAGCGTGGCTACCGGCGTGGAGGAGATACGCTTCCCCGCCGATCAGGGCATCGCCGGGGCGGCTGTCCGTTCGGGGCAGGTGCAGAATGTCCCGGACGCATATGCCGACAAGCGGTTCTATCGCGAGATCGACCGTCAGACCGGCTATCGGACGCGCACCATCCTCGCCTTGCCCCTGCGGGACTACCAGGGCGAGACGGTTGGCGTGCTGCAGATTATCAACAAGCACGCCGGGCCGTTCACCGCCGCCGATGAGCACCTCGCCGAGACGCTTGCCGCCCAGGCCGGCGTCGCGCTGCAACGCGCCCGCCTGATGGACCACTACGCGCGCAAGCAGGAGATGGAGCGGGCGATGGCCATCGCCCGGGAGATCCAGCAGAGCCTGCTGCCCCAGCGCACGCCAAATCTGCCCGGATACGAACTGGCGGGGTTCAACAAGGCGGCCGACGATACCGGTGGCGACACCTACGACTTCCTCCCGCTGGACGATGGATGTTGCATGCTCACCGTAGCCGACGCGACGGGGCACGGAATCGGCCCGGCGCTGGTGATCGCCGAAGCCCGGGCCATGCTCCGGGCCATCGCCCGGAAGGACGCCGACGTCTCGACGGTGCTGGAGGCGATGAACGAATTGCTGCACGAGGATCTGCGCGACGAGCGGTTCGTCACCTGCTTCCTGGGTGTTCTGGACTCCTCGACCCATCGGCTGACCTACGCGTCGGCAGGGCACGGGCCGATGCTGTTCTACTCGGCCGACCGCGACGAATTCCAGCAGGTCAACGCAACCGGGTTGCCGCTGGCGATTCTCGAAGACGCCGAGTACGACACACGCATCGAGCACGAGTTTGCCCCGGGCGATTTCGTCGTGGTGCTCACCGATGGGTTCTTCGAGGCGGACTCGCCCTCGGGCGAGATGTTCGGAATGGACCGCGTGATGGAGCTTCTCCGGGAGAACCGCGATCGCCCCGTGGAGGAGATGATCGACCGCCTCCACCAGGCGGTCCGTGCTCATGCGGGTTCGCTGCCCCAAGGCGACGACCTGACGGCTGTCATTCTGCGTCGGGGGCGATCCTGACAGGTCCGTCGGCGTCGGCGGGTCTATACTGCAGGGAGGCAAGGTGGGGCAGGGCCCCGGCTGATGCACGGAAGGAGCAGCATGACGAACACGTCGGCTGACACGAAACAACGGTTGTCTTCCTCTCGCTCGCTCATTGCGCTGGTGGGTCTGCTGCTGGTCGGCGGGCTGTTCGCCCAGGATGCCGAGCCCAACGCCGTCACCAGCTCGGCCGACGATTCTGCGCTGACGCACGAGCAGCTTACCGACGCGCGCAAGTCGCTTATCGACGCGAACGACCTGCCCGACCAAGCCCGCAAGACGGCGGCTGACCTGTACGACAAGGCCGCCGCCGACCTCGCCGCTGCCCGCTCGGCAGCCGACGAAACAAAAATCTACGCCTTGGATGAGAAAGAGGCGGCCGAGCGGATCGCCCGATGGCAAGAGGCCGCCACACGTCCGACCACGAACCAGCCGGTTGTGATTCCCTCCGATGCCGACCTGCCGCAGCTGCAGACCGCTCTCCAGCAGCACAAGGCGCAGCTGGAGACGCTGGAGAAACAGGCCAAGGCGATCGAGGACCGCATCGCCAATCGCCCGGATCGGCTCAAAGAGCTGCCCAAGCTCATCGCCCGCCTGGAAGAGGCGCTGGAGGGTCTGTCGCCGGCGGAGGCGCCCCCCGCCGACCCGAACATCCCGGAAGCGGTGAGCAAGGCGCGGTTGGTTGCCCGCAAGGCGCAGCGCCAAGCGACAGCCGCCCAGCTCGAAGCACGGAAGAAGGAGCTTGCCACCTTCGAGACCCGTGGAAAGCTGCTGCGGGCCGAGAGTAGTTGGCTGTCCCGGCGGATCGCCGAGATGGAGCGAAAGGTCAATGCCTGGCAGCAGGCCGTCACCGAAAAGCAGAAGGCCGAGTCCATCGAAACCGTCCGCGAGGCCGAGAGGGTCGCACGGGAGGTCGCCGAGAAGCACCCGGTTCTCAGTAAAGTCGCCGAGGAGAACACCGAGTTTGCCGCCGAGAGCGTCGGGCCCGACGCGCCCCTCCAGAAGCTCTCCGACGTGCGAAGCCGACTCGACCGGATGGACAAGCAACTCAACGACCTGACAACCACCTTCGAGACGCTCCGGGAGATGGTCGACAAGGTCGGGGCGACCAACGAGATCGGTCAGCTCCTGCGCAACCAGTTGGCGCTGCTGCCGGACGTCGAACGCATCCGCTCCGAGATCGACACCCTCCAGGAGGAGATCTCCCAGGTGCAGTTGAGGCTGATCAGTCTCAACGATCGTCGTTCCCGCCTGGCCGACATCGACGCGTACGCCGAGCAGATTCTCGCCGAATCGGGCAATGTGCCCGAGTCCTCTCAGCGACGCGAGCAGTTGTTGGCGGAACTTCGCCGGTTGCTCGAAGCCCGCAAGACGTTCGTGCAGAAGCTCATCAACGAGTACGAGGAGTACTACTCGCCGCTGTTGACGCTCACCGAGCAGAAACGCGTTCTCGTCGAGCGGGCCGAGGCCCTGCGGGCGTTCATCAATGAGCGTGTGCTGTGGATTCCCTCGACCGAGCCGGTGGGTCTGAACGACCTGTCAGAGCTGGTCGGGGCGGTTCGACAGGTGGCTGCACCGTCGGTGTGGGGTTCACTGGGCGAGGCGTTGCGTCGGGACGCGATGGGCAATCCGGTGCTGGTTGGGTTGTGCGTGTTGGTGGTCGGCGGGCTCGTCGTAGGGCGCCGGAAACTCTCTGGAATTGCCCGTCGGTTGGACGCCGAGGTCAAAAAGGACTATCCCGGCGCGATGTGGATGACGCTCTGGTCGCTGGTACTGGTTATGCTTCTGGCGGCGACCGGTCCGGCAATCGTCGCGCTGTTGGGTTGGCGATTGTCCGCGGGCGGCCGCCCGGGCTCGGCGGCAGAGGCGGCCGGTATGGGGTTATGGTTCGTGGCGATCTGCTGGTTCCCCTTGGCGCTGCTCCGGCAGGTCAGTTGCGATCGCGGGTTGGGCGAGGTCCATTTCCGCTGGTCGGCCGACGCCCTGAAACGTGTGCGTCTCTCGCTGATGATGCCGTTGCTGATCGGGCTTCCGCTGCTGTTCGTGGTGGCAGCCAGCCAGGTCGACGGACAGGCCGCCGAGCGCGGTGGCGTGGGGCGACTCGCCGCCATCGTCGCGCTGGTAGGGCTGGGCGGGTATCTGGCCATCCTCCTTCGGCCGGGGGGCAAGGTCCACGAGGGGTTGGCGGTCCGCCGGAAGGACAGCTGGGTCGCGAGCCTCTGGCGGCTGTGGTATTTCCTGGCCGTCGCGGTTCCCGTGTCGCTGGGCGTGATCGCCGCGATGGGTTACTACTACACCACGCTGCAACTCTCAGCCCGCCTGGTGGAGCAGATCTGGTGGATTCTCGGGCTGATCCTGCTCAATGGCGTCTTGATCCGCTCGGTGTTCATCGGGCGGCGCAGGCTGACCATGCGGGAGATCGAAACCCGCCGGGCCGCCCAGGAGGAGAAACGCAAACGCCAGGCCGAGGGCGAGGAGCAAAGCGACCTGGTCGCCGAGGTGGAACCCGAGCACGTGGACCTCGCTGCCGTCAACGAACAGACCCGCTCGCTGGTACGGTGGATCATGCTCACCCTGTTTGTGGTGGGCACGTGGATGATCTGGGACGACGTCCTGCCCGCGCTGGGCATCTTGCGTGAGGTGACGCTCTGGTCGGTCGGCGAGGCCGGCGTGACCCTGGCGCACGTGGTGGCGGCGGTCGTCACGATCGCCCTGACGGTGGCGGCCGCCCGGAACGTCGCGGGCATCCTGGAAATTACCGTCCTGCAGCGATTCCACGCCGAAGCCGGTCTCCGCTACGCCGTCAACGCCCTGGCAAGATACGCCATCATCGTCATCGGCATGGTGATGGCCTTCAACGCCATCGGTGTGGGGTGGTCGCAGGTGCAATGGCTGGTGGCAGCGATGACGGTGGGTCTGGGCTTCGGGTTGCAGGAGATCTTTGCGAACTTCGTCTCCGGACTCATCATCCTCTTCGAGCGTCCCATCCGCGTGGGCGACATCGTGACGGTCGGGGGCGTGACGGGGTCCGTCACGAGGATCCGCATCCGCGCGACGACCATCACCGACTGGGACCGCCGCGAGCTGATTCTGCCGAACAAGGACTTCATCACCGGCCAACTGATCAACTGGACGCTTTCGGATTCCGTAATCCGCGTGGTGATCCCGGTGGGAATCGCCTACGGTTCGGACACGCGGCTGGCGCGGGACCTCATGCTCGAGGTGGCCTCCAAGGCCGAGCGAGTTCTCGACGAACCGCCGCCGCAGGCATTTTTCATGGAGTTCGGAGACAGCACGCTGAATTACGAGCTGCGCGTTCACGTCAACGGGCTGCAGGACTTCCTCCGCGTCCGCAACGACCTGCTCAGCATGATCGACGACATCTTCCGCGAGCACAACATCGAGATCGCCTTCCCGCAGCGGGACATCCACGTCCGCATGGGCGACGGGCAGATCCCCGTGTCCCTCAGACAGGACCAGCCCGACCAGCCGGGAAGCTCCGGCAAACCCGTAGCCGACCCGCCCGAGAATGTGGGATAGATGAAAAGCCCCCCAAGGCAATGGCGGCCTCGCAAGTGACATGGCTGGTAAGCCGTGTCTGTAAAACGGGTTGTTGTGACGGCGTGGCCCTTGTGTCCATCTTTTCGCTTTCTCTCCGGCCTTGTCGGATTTGCCTCTGGCGGGAACCGTATCGTAGCCTGCATGAGGAAGAGTTGTGTCCGTTCGTGGAACGGGGCTCTTCCCACCCCGGCGCGGCAGCGGCTGCGCGGAAAGGGTTTCATGCGGATAGAAGGAATCGACAACACAGGTCCCATTCGCCCCGTTCGCGGGCCTGGGATCGGTCGGCACCTGGGCGAGTCTGCGCAGCGCGGGCAGGCGTCCGGGGCTGAGGCGCCCTCCGGGCGGCCGGTCGAGGATGCTCCGCTGGAGACCTACTCCCTCCGCGACGTGCAGCCCGCCGCCGGGCGACCCGGTGACGGCCCGGCCGGGTTTGCCTCGTCCGACCAGACCGTCAAGATGTTCGCCAAGCTCTCGGGCTTGTGGGACACGTTCCGGGAAATGGGCGTCTTTCCGCCGCCGAAAAGCTACAACGGCTTCAAGGTGGTCACGCCCACGGAGGTCATGCTCCCGGACGCGTCTTCGCCCGAGGGCGAGCGGGGCGGCGGGCTGTCCGCTGCCGATGAAGCGGCCATCACGATGGTCGAGCACTTGCTCCGGCGGTTCGTCACCGAGAGCGAGGCGTCCGACGAGTTGGCCCGCGCCCAGGCCGACGCCCAGCTCCAGGCAACGACGTCGGACGGCCGGCACGTCGACCTGCAGGCACGCGCCGAGCTGACGGCCGAGGCTCAGGCGGCCGGTGGGCGGTTCGGTCCGCCGCCCGGTGAGGCGATGGAGGTCTTTCTCTCGCAGGCGGGTCCGCTGCCCGAGGGTCCGCTCGAGTTGGAGATCGACGTCGAAGCCGAACCCGCCGACCGCCCCGACGGCGAGCCTGTCGGGCGGGCGGTGAGCGTGTGGGGCCGCGACGAGCAGGACCGGAAGCGTCTGCTCGCTTTCGGCCGAGAGGGCCAGGGCGCCATCTACGTGGGGCATCAGGATACGCCCGAATCGCAGGTGGCAAGCTCGCCGGACTCGTCCCCGGCGAAGCAGGCTCGTCGTAGCGGGCTGAGCCCCTACGAGCAGGCCGCCCTGGGACAGTTGGGGAACCTGGACCTGGCTGTGTAGGTCCGGGTGACGCTCGCAGGGCCGGGAGACGACGTGGCGAACTCCGCCGCGCCGCCGCCCGGCCGACGTGTGGGACCATCGGCAACGCAGCAAACGACCCCGCCGGGACAACCGACGGGGCGTTTTCGTTTCCAGGCGCCGGCGAGGCTCAGAACAGCCCGACGACCTCGCCGTTCTCGTCGAGATCCACGTCCATGAACGCGGGTTTGGAGGGCAGGCCGGGCATGGTGCGAACGGTCCCCAGCAGCGGGACCAGGAAGCCCGCCCCGGCGCTGATACGGACCTCGCGCACCGGCACGGTGAAATTCCGCGGCACGCCCTTGAGCGACGGATCGTGCGAGAGCGACAGGTGCGTCTTGGCCATGCAGATCGGCAGGTGGTTCATGCCCATCTGTTCGTAGCGGTCCATCTGCTTCTCAGCCAGCGGCTCGTAGATGACGCCCCGGGCGAGGTACACACGCCGGGCGATGGTCTCGATTTTTTCCCGCAGGGGCATCTCGGTTGGGTAGAGCAGTTGGAAGTGCTTGGGTTGCTCACAGGCGGAGACCACCGCCTCGGCCAATCGGGCGGCACCGTTCCCACCCTCGGCCCAGTGGTCGGCAACGACCGCGGCAAATGCGCCGGCCGACTCGGCAGCCTGGATGACCAGTCGGGTCTCGGCGTCGGTGTCGGTGGGATGTCGGTTGATGGCGACTACTACCGGCACGCCGAACATTTCGGCGATCCGGATGTGTCGCTGGAGGTTGGTCACTCCCATTCCCAGCAGGGCGAGGTTCTCCCGGCGGTAGGCCTCGTCCAGGGGCTTGCCCGGAACCACCCTCGGCCCGCCGCCGTGCATTTTCAGCGCCCGGATCGTCGCCACCAGTACCACGCAGTCGGGGACCAGCCCGGAGTAGCGACACTTGATGTCGAAGAATTTTTCCATCCCCACGTCGGACCCGAACCCGCTTTCGGTGATGACGTAGTCGGAGAGTTTCAGGGCGATCTTGTCGGCCAATACCGAGCTGTTTCCGTGAGCGATGTTCGCGAAAGGCCCGGCGTGGATGAACACGGGTTGGCCTTCGAGGGTCTGCATGAGGTTGGGCTTGATGGCGTCTTTGAGCAGCACGGCCAGCGCGCCGGCCACGCCGAGGTCCTCGGCCGTCACGGCAGCGCCGGACTTGTCCATGCCGATCACAATGCGCGCCAGACGGCGGCGCATGTCGGTCAGGCCGTCGGTGAGCGCGAGGATGGCCATGATCTCCGAGGCGACCGAGATATCGAATCCGGTCTGTCGCGGTCGGCCATCGGCTTTTTCGCCGAGCCCGACGGTGATGTTCCGCAGCGCGCGGTCGTTGACGTCCACCACCCGCCGCCACGAGACGCTGTAGGGGTCGATGTTGAGGCGTCTGAGGCCCATCGCGGCAAGGCGATCGTCGTCGCAGCTGTCCTCGTGAAGGATTCGGGCGTCGATGGCGGCTGCCAGCAGATTGTTGGCGACCGAAACCGCGTGGATGTCGCCGGTGAGATGGAGGTTGAGGTCCTCCATGGGGATCACCTGCGAGTACCCGCCGCCGGCGGCACCGCCCTTGAGCCCGAACGTCGGGCCCATCGAGGGTTGGCGCAGACACACCGCCGCACGTCGCCCCAGGACGCCCATTCCCTGCGTCAGGCCGATGGCGGTGGTTGTTTTGCCCTCGCCCAGGGCAGTGGGGGTGATGCCCGTGACGTCCACGTACTTCCCGTCCGGGGTGCCCGAGAGACGTTCGAGAATACCCAACCGCACCTTGGCCATGTGATGGCCGAACGGTTCGAGCTCATCGGCAGCGATGCCCGCCTCTTGGGCGATCTGGGCGATCGGTCGGGCGGCGACAGAGCGGGAAATGGCAATGTCAGAGGGGATTCTGTCCGTCATGGCGGCGATCCTCAGAAGAATGATTCCGAAACAGAGCGTCCATGCTACCGCGCGACAAAAAAACTGAACAGGTCAAATTTTGCCGCCGACAACGCTTACGTCGCAGGAAGAGTCCGACACTCCCGGAATGCGAAAATCCCGTTCAAGCGACCGGTCGTGTCGGCCGATCTGGAGGGGGCAAAACAAGGGGCAGGTCGAAGCTGGGGATGAAATGCCGCGGGGCATTCCGACAGTTCACGGCGGTCGCTGTATGTCGCGATCCCGCCGGGCACCTGCTCTGACGATACAGGCTGCAGGGGTGTTCGCCGATCGGGGTGACCTTCGACGAGACCAAGCGGAAACCGAGCTTCCGCACAATCATTCGTCCCGTCGGGCCAAGGGATCGGCCCGGCAGGGATCCCGCCCAATCTCCCTCCACACTGCCCCAGCGTGACCCCCTGCAGCCGACACTTTTCTACCAGAAAGCCCCCGCAGGCCGATACAGGGTTCGCTGTATTCTCCCGCCATAAATCCCTGCCATCCCCATCCGATGCGGAGGGTCAGGAAAAGTTCGGTAAAAAGCCCAATAGCGGGTAAACTCATCGGCAACTGTGAGACGTACAAGTCCCCGTTTCCACGCCAGTTGCTGAAATGGTCCCATTTCCGGATCGACAGGCCAAGCCTGATCTATTCAGATACTCCGAAAAATAGGATTTTTACTGGAACTTGAGGGCGCGTTCATGCGATAGTATATACAGAGCGAGCGAGAGGGACCGCCCGCCTGAATGGTCCCTCCAGCCGGTGAGGTTTCTGTCCTCCTTTCCCTCACCGGCTGTTTTTTTGCGCCGGCATCGCCGATGGCGCAAAACATCGGCCCGCCGGGCGGCATTCGCAGCGGGCCGATCGATTCGTGAGAATGTCCGCGGGTTCCGGAATCAGTGCGTCAGGGCGTATGCGAAGAGGTTCACGCCCAGGCGGATCGCGTCTTCATCGGAGTAGCCGCGATTGTAGGGGAAGCTCAGTTGCTCCCAGCCGTTGGACAGCCCCAGGGGCGAGTAGATCACGCCCAGTTGACCGTCGATTTCCACGCCGAGCAGTTGGGGGGTGTTGAGCTCTTTCTGCTGGGCCTTGACCAGGGATGTGTAGTCCACCGCTTTGATCTTGTAGGGCATGGCGTACACGGGCGAGTCGAGGGCGACGTCCTTGAGTGTCTGCTCGGGCAGCACGCGTTTGAGCTCGCGTCGGAAGGCGTTGTCGAACGCCACTCTCCCGGCGGCTGCGTCGGCGATGAGCACCCCGCCGCTGGCGAGGTAGGTCCGCAGGCGCTTTACCTGCGTCTCGCTGAGCTTGAAATCGTGCAGGCCTGTCATGTACAGCACGGGCTGCTTGAATACGTCCACCCCTTCGAGGTCCACCACTTCGCGCTGGAACTTCACGCTGAGGGTGGTGTTCTTCTGGATGTACTTCACGAGGTTCGGCAGGCCGTGGGGGGTGGGGTCCCAACTGCCGCCATGCGAGACCTGGGCGATCACGAGTTGGTCGCGGGTCTTTTTGTCCGCTTCAGGATACCGTTTCTGTGTGCCCCAGCTTTTGGCGTATTCGAAGTTCGCCAGCGTGGCGGCCACGATGTTCACTCCCAGCATCAGCCCGTCGTCCTGGTGGTAGAGGACGCCGCCTTCGATGGGGTTCTTCTCGACGTCCCACGAGCAGTTCATGTCGATCGGCGAGTAGATAATCGCCGGCCGACAGCCCAGGTACACGCCCTGGAGGACGGGCTTCTTGAGCACCTTGATGGGTTTCTTGCCCTCGCGGATTCGCATCTTGCGGTTCAGATCGAAGAACGAGTGGTAGATCGCCGAGTCGTTTTCGAGCGTGACGAGCTCCCGGTGGTCGTCCGAGCCTTTGGGGAAGGTGTTGGCGATCAGACGCAGCGCCGCCTTCTGGAACTCCGGTCGGCCGCACTGGGCGTGCAGCACGAGCGTTCCGCCGTCGTAGAGGTAGCGGCGGAGCTTCTTGATCATTCCGTCGGTCCAGCGGGGCATGTCGGTCCAGCCGGTGATGTACAGCAGCGGAAGCTCGGCCGGGTCCCACGAGAACTTCTGCAGGCTGGTTCGACTGTAGCGATAGCGGATCTTCAGGCGGTGGTTGGCGTACTTCATCAAACGCTCGATATCCACCTGCGTGGTGGGGAACAGATCGACGCGCTTCCGCTTGCCATCGACCATCTTGAACTGCGTATCGGAGAACTGGATCATGCCCACCAGTGCCGGCGGGGCGGGCTGGCGCTTGCGTTCCGAGCGGCGCAGCGGCGTTGCCGGCAGGGGAAGCGGCGGGATGCCCTCTGCCGCCGATCGGCGGTGGGGCTTGGCGCGGGGCGGTTTGACCTTGGGGTTCTCGAACTCCTCAGCCAGGGCGGCAGGACCGATCCACAGGACCATCGCAGCCAGCAGCAGGACCGGAACAATACGTGGTTTGCGGGTTCTCATGGCGTTCTCCTTCACTGAGGAGGCCGGGTCCCGAACGTGGGCGCAAGACTCGCCCCTCACTCAACCAGTATAACGGCCGGCGCGAGGGGCGGTATTGCGGAAATTCCCGAGTCTTTCTCAGGCCTGGTCGGCCGGGTCCGGACGAGAACTATCTCTTTTTCTTTTTGGTCAGCTCGATGATGCGGTCCCGGGCATGCTCGTAGTTCAGCAGCCGATAGGGGTCGTTCTTCATCGACTCGCGGTAAAGTTCGACGGCCTTCTCGTCGTCGGACAGGTCATAATCGTACACCGTCGCCGCCTGGAACCGGGCGGGCTGATCGATGTCCGGGTCCCACTGCCAGGCCCGTCGGTACCAGTGCACTGCGCGGACGTTCTCGTCGAAATACTCCTTGTAGATCTCGGCGATGAAGTAGGCTGAGCGGGCGATTTTCGTCGAGCGGGGGTACTCTTTCACCAGTTTGCGGAACAGCACCAGCGCCTGCCGCTGCTTGTCGTAGTCGGTCGTGACGAACGTACTCAGGAAGCCCTTCCCCTCGCGGTACAACCGATACGCCTCCTCGTAGAGGTCATCGGCCTCGGGGACGACCTGGGTCGGTTCCAGATCGGCCGACGGGATCTCGGCATCGAGGAAGTACATGTACGTGCGGATCGGGTCGAACCGTGCGATGATGCTGCGGACCATCGCCGCCCGGAAGTCCTCGTTCCGCCCTTTGTAGAAGCGGTAGGTCTCGAGGACGGCGTCCTTCCACGCCTGGCGGGCCACGATCGTCCGTTCGACGATCAGCCGTTCGTCGGTGCTCTGGACCGACTCCCCGCTGGGGGGGTCGACGCCCACGCCCTGCCACTCAAAGGTCTGGGCTTCTTCGAGATTCTTCATCTCGCGTCGGGTCCACCGGAGTTTGTCGAGGTTGCCGGTCTTCTCGTAGTAGGCTTCGAGAACCTTCAGCCGAAAGCGGTAGTCCAGCCTCGCCGCTTCCATGTTGCCGACCGTTTCGTACTCGGCGGCGTCCTGCGTGTCGACCTCAATGAACTTCACCTCGCCCCCGCCCGGAGCTTTGGGCGGCTTGGGTTTGGTGTCGCAGCCCGCCACGGTAAAAGCCACCAGCGCGGCTGTGAGTGTGACGATCGAGGATATCCGTTTCCATGTCATCGGATGTGCTCCTTGCCTTTCGGATGCTTCCATTGCGATCCATTATCCGTTTGTGGGCGGTGCATGCAAGGCATTCGCTCGGCGCGCGGACATTCGCCTATGACATGCTATCGGCCAACGGCCGCGAATACCGACAGTGCAATCGTTGCGTCAGTCGGGCCTTGTCCGTTTCCGGGCGAACAGCCAGTCGAACATTTCCGCCCAGGTGTACGCCCACTTGTAGCTGCCATGCCCCACGTGGTGATACTCGGTGTACAGCGGATCGCCCCCGCGGGCGGATGGTTCGGGCCGACCCACTCGCCTCCAAAGGAGTCTATCCCGGGAAGGCTGAATCGGGTAGACACAACGCCTTCTCTCCCCTACAATATTCTGCACGTACAAAGCCCACCGTAGACGCGGTGGGTTTTGCTTTGCACGAGGGCTGCCCCGCGCGGCGAGTTGGTCGATGAAGCAGGCGGACTGCATGAGTGAACATCCAAACAATCCATGGGCGGCGCTGGAAGGCGAGCCGGTCATCGCGCCGTCGCTGCTGGCGTGCGATTTTGCCTGCCCCGCCCCGCAGATCGACGCGGTGCTTGCCGCCGGCGCCCAGGTCCTGCACGTGGACATCATGGACGGGCATTTCGTGCCCAATCTCTCGATGGGGCCGGGCTTCGCAAAGAAAATCCGCCAATACACCGATGCCCCGCTGGACGTCCACCTGATGCTCACGGACCCGGCCTGCTACGTCGAACGGTTTGCCGACGCCGGCGTCGACAGCATCACGTTTCACATCGAGGCGTGTTGCGGCGGTGGTTCGCCCGAGCGGCCGACAGGGCCCGACGAGCAGACCCGCGCCACCGAGACAGCCCTGGGGCTGATCGACCGCCTCCATAAGCTTGGCTGTGGGGCGGGCATCACGCTTCGACCCGGGACGCCGGCAGAAACTCTCGAAGGCGTGCTGGATGCGGTGGACCTGGTGCTGGTTATGACGGTCGAGCCCGGCTACGGGGGCCAATCGTTCATGGCCGACCAGCTCCCGAAAATCGAGCAGATTCGACGCCGACTCCGCCCCGAGCAGCGCCTGGAGGTGGACGGCGGGATCAACCCCGAGACCTGCGCCCGCTGTGCCGCCGTCGGTGCGGATACGTTCGTGGCCGGCAATAATATTTTCGCAGCCGACGATATTCCCGCGGCGGTCCGGGCGTTGCGGACCTCGGCAGGAGGGTAGCGAGATGATGAAGAAGCTTGCCCCCACCAGGAAGATAACGTTGTACCTTGCCCGCACCGGACGGACCGTCTGGGAGGAGCAGGCCCGCATCGAGTCCAACGCGGGGGTTCCGCTCAGCGAGTTCGGCGTGGACGAGGTGCTGCGACTGGCCGGCGAGCTGGGAGACTGCTCCGTCTCGGCGGTGTACTACCCCCCCGGCGAAGCCGAGAAGCAGACCGCCAAGCTGCTGGCCAAGAAGCTCGGGGTGAAACGACACACCGTCGAGGAGCTTCGCGAGATCGATTACGGCCTGTGGCAGGGGCTCACTGCCGACGAGATCAAACGACGTCAGCCGCGGGTGTTCCGCCAATGGCGAAAGACGCCGAAAACCGTCCAACCGCCCGGCGGCGAGAGCCTCGGCGACGTCGAGCAGCGCCTCCGCCGGGCGGTGCGCGATATCATCCGCCGCAGGAAGGGCACCGGATCGCCGCTGCTGGTGCTCCGCCCGGTCGCCCTGACGCTGCTGCGCAGTATCGTGCGGGAAGAAGACGTGGAAACCCTCTGGTGCCATGGCGACCCGGACTTCACCTGGGGCGCCTACGAGACCGACGACCACCTGATATAACCGGAGAGCCTCACATGGCAGAACCCATCAAAAGCGAGCCGACCCATCCGTACGATTCGTCCGCCTTCACCGGGCCCGCGATGCGAGAGAAGCGGAACATCCCCGACGGGCTCTGGCTGCGATGCCCGGGATGCGAAGGTATTCTTTATCGCAAAAGCGTGGTGGAGAACCTGCAGGTCTGCCCCGAATGCGACCATCACTTCCGCGTGGGGGCCCGCGATCGCGTCGCGCAGCTGGTGGACCCCGACAGCTTCGAGGAACTCTTCGCCGAGATATTCCCGGCCGACCCGCTGGAGTTCGAATGGCGAGGGCGAAAGTATGCCGAGTACGTCAAGGGTTACCAGGACAAGGCCGGCACGAACGAGGCGATTCTCACGGGGGTGGCGTATATCAAGGGTCGCCGCGTATGCCTGGGGGTCATGAACGGCGAGTTCATCATGGCGTCGATGGGGTCGGTCGTGGGCGAGAAGGTCACGCGGTTGTTCGAGTACGCCACCGAGCACGATCTGCCGGTGTTGATGGTGTGCATGTCCGGCGGGGCGCGCATGCAGGAGGGGATTCTCTCGCTGATGCAGATGGGTAAGACGTCCGCGGCCATCGCGCGGTTTCACGAGGCCGGCGGATTGTACCTGGCGGTTTTCGCCGAGCCGACGACGGCCGGCGTGCTGGCGAGTTGGGCGTCGCTGGCGGATCTGATCATTGCCGAGCCCAACGCGCTGATCGGCTTTGCCGGGGCGCGGGTCATTGCCAATACGATCAAGGCCGAGCTGCCCGAGGGGTTCCAGCGGGCCGAGTTCCTGCGCGAGCACGGGTTCGTGGACATGATCGTCTCCCGCCACGACCTGCGAAGTGAGCTGGCCAAGCTGGTGGACTACTGCAAGCCTTAGGAGCATGGGGCAACAGGCACCGGCGGACATAGGTCGTTCCGCCGGCCCTGCAAGGGGGGGATGATTGCCATTCCAGCCGTGGGCGCGCACGGACAGCCCGCGACGCCGGGGGAACGGCTCGATTGCCCGGGCTGCGGCGTGGGTGCTCGGCGGGTGCTACATCACGAAGCGGACGGTGTTGTCGCTGTCTTCGCTTTCGTTGCTCTGCCCGGCTTCGCTGGTCGGCTCGGGGGAGGCGGTTGCGTTGCTCTGGGTATGGCTCATCGAGGCCAACTTCGTCCAGAGTTGATTGACCTCCGCGGAGATCTGCTGGCGTTCTTCATCGCTCAGGTCGCTTCGGCGGGCCCGCTCCAGCAGGAAGTCCACGTGAGTCCGAATGGTGTCCAGATCGTTCATGGGGCATCCTCATTTTCCGTGTCGTCGGCAGGCCGGCTACACATCGGCCACACTGATCTATCGGAAAAAGCGGACAGGCGATTCAGCCCGCAATGGCACGGGAGCAGGAAAACGTCTGGCGAATTATTCCAGGAGGAAACGGGCGTTGGGGGGGCTCAGCGTCGCCGGCGTCCGGCGCGGCGTGGTTTGCCTCTGCCTCGGAACATCGCGCGGAATCGCGAGACGGTTCCGTCGACCTTCTCGGCGAGCATGACGTTCCAGAACCATTTGCCCACGTCGGCCGGGAACCCGCCCTCGCCGACGGGTTTGGCGGGAATCTCGATGATCTCGTCGGGATGCGCGAGGCCATACTCGATGAATGCTTCGGTCTCGCGGAGCATTCGTCGGCGGTGTTCTTCCCAGGATGTCGGGGTCTTGTCCATCGGCCTGCCTGCGATGAAATGGTCGAGCAGCCATGCTACCATTTCACCAGGCTGTGACCAAACGGAATTGCCCCAGGTTCGGGTGGTATGTCAGCGGCTGGGCAAGATGGGCGGTTGCCTGAACTTTGACTGGACACGTTCGGCCGCCATGGGTGAAATACAGAGCGCCCGGCGGTTTTGAGGACAGGACCGCTGCGGGGCCGGCATATCGAGGACAAGATCACAGGAAGAGGTGACGCATGATTCGGGTAATGATCGGGATTATGGTGTTGGGCGGGGTACTGATTTACTTCGGCTACCAGGAGTACGCGGTCGGGGCCGGTGCCGGGTCCCAGCCGAAGCGGGTGGACCTGGCCGGGATCGAGCAGGGCGGCAAGCTGGACAACACCCACGTGCAGTTCGGCGACCACATGCGGCTGTACTATGGGCTCGTCTACACGTTCGAGAACGCTACGGGTACGAACCCCTCCAGCACCGACTCGGTTACCAAGGCGTACTATCCGATCATCTCGTCGGAGCACATGTTTGCCCGACGGATGCGGGCCTTGCTGGAGAAACACGGGGACATTGACAACATTCCCGAAGAGCAACTGCCCCAGATTGAGAAGTTCAAGGTGCTCCTCAAGAGCACTGAGTACGATACGGCTGGTGAGGTCGATCGCCTGCCGCCCGTTCGGGAATCGCAATCCGTAAAAGGGCTGGTGGTGAACTCCATCAACAGTCTCGACAGCGAGGAAGAGAGTCTCATCCGCCAGAGTTTCCCAGGCGTGGACCTGGACCGCATCATCATTCTCGAGAAGGATCGCAAGCCCATGTCGGTCGCCCTGTCGATGGGCATGATCGCCGGCGGGGTGGCGATGATCGCTTTTCCGGTTATCGGCCTGGTGGTGATGCACAAGCGCAGCAAGGCCAAGGAGGAGGCTGCCCTCGCCTCGGCCGAGGGGAACTTCGCCGGCGGGTTCTCCCCCGATGCGGCGACCGGCCCGTCCACCGTGACCGAGTCGGCCGTCGGAGAAGTGCCTCCCCCTCCGCCGACGACCGGGGGCGACCAGGCCCAGAAGAACGACCAGGACGACGAGCAGAACCCCTACCGCGTCTGACGTGGGCGGGGGGAGCCATGCGGGCCCGTTGCATTTCCGCCACGGGCCCGCTCGTATGCGCAGCCGACGTTGTTCAGGCGGGAACCGGCGAGCAGGGCAGGTCGAACGTCTCGGCGACAACCGCGTGAGTCACCTCGCCGGAGACGATGTTCACGCCGGCGGCCAGTCCGGCGTCGTCGTTGACGGCGCGCTTCCAGCCTCTTGCGAGCCTGCGGGCGTAAGGCAGCGTGGCGTTGGTCAGCGCGACCGTGGAGGTTCGCGGAACCGCTCCGGGCATGTTGGCTACGCAGTAGTGGATGACGTCGTGTACGGCGTAGGTGGGGTTCTGGTGCGTGGTCGGGCGGGAGGTCTCCACGCAGCCGCCCTGGTCGACGCCGACGTCCACGATGACCGCCCCGGGGTTCATTGTCGCCAGGTCGTTCTCGGAGATCAGCATGGGGGTGCGTCCGCCGGGCACGAGCACCGCTCCGATGACCAGGTCGGCATGTGGCAGCAGCCGACGGATGCTCCATTTGCTGGACATTTCGGTGCGCACGTTGGCGGGCATGATGTCGGCGAGGTGGCGCAGGCGTTCCAGGTCGATGTCCATGATGACCGTCTGGGCCCCCATTCCGGCGGCCACCTTCGCCGCCTGAGTTCCCACGATGCCGCCTCCGAGGATGACCACGTGTCCCTGCGTGGTTCCGGGCACGCCGCCCAGCAGCACCCCTCTGCCCCCGGCGGCCTTCTCCAGGCAGCGGGCGCCCACCTGGACGGCCATCCGCCCGGCTACCTCGCTCATGGGGGTCAGCAGGGGCAGCCGACCGGCGGAATCTTCGATGGTCTCATAGGCGATGGCGATGCTTCCGGTTTGCATGACCGCTTCGGTGAGCTCGCGCGACGCGGCGAAGTGGAAGTAGGTGAACATCACCTGCCCGGGCTTCATCATGTCGCATTCGACGGGCTGGGGCTCTTTGACTTTCATCACCATCTCCGCGCGGGCGAACACGTCGCTCGCGTCGGGTACGATCGTCGCGCCGTGTCTTGTGTAGGCCTCGTCCTCGAAGCCGCTGCCGATTCCCGCGCCGGTCTCGATGAGCACATCGTGGCCGTCTTCGGTGAGCACCTCGCAGCCGGCGGGTGTCAGCGCGACGCGGTACTCCTGCGGTTTGATCTCCTTCGGTATGCCGATAATCATCGTTGCGTTCCCTTCATATGAATGTCGCTGCCATGGCGGCGAAACGGCGTTCGCGCCCGCTGACGGAGAGTGTACCTCAAGGCGAACGAATTCGACAGCTTCGGATTCGATATTGCGTCAACCGGCCGCGCAGGGGGTGCATGCATATTGCGTCGGGACGGCGGAAAATGGTACCATCTTCCTCCATGTGGAGGCTGTCGTCCTCGTGTTGATCCCTTTCTGATGGAGTTGATTGCCATGTACATTCGGCCCGGGTGTTTTCTCGGTGTGTGTCTCGCGCTGCTCGCATGGGCGACCTCGCTGCCGGCGGAGGACGCGGTCGGCTGGCGGACCGACGGGCAGGGCGGTTATCCCTCGGCCTCTCTGCCGGACCTGTCCGATGCCAACGCCGTCACGTGGAAGACGAAGCTTCCGGACTGGTCCAACGCCACCCCATGTGTCGTCAAGACGCCGGCCGGCCAGACGCGCGTATTCGTGATGACAGAGCCCAACTCGCTGATCTGTATCGACGGTGGCGGGAAGATTCTCTGGCAGAGAGCCACCACCTTCCTGGACACCGCCTCGGACCCGGCCGGGCGGAAGAAGCTCGAAGAGGACGCCATCGCCTACCGTCGGCTGGAGAAGAAGCTCGCCCCGATCAAGAAGGAGTTGGACCGGCTGGGCAAGGAAATCCGCAAGGCCCGCAAGGATCCCGAGCTTAAGAAGGACGCCAACGCGATGCACCGGGTCGTCCATACGCTGGAGAATAAGCGTCTCCCGTTGTGGAAGAAGGCCCGGCCCATCGAGATGGAGAGGAAGAAGCTCACCGTGTTCCAAAAGCCTCGCACGCATGGCGGAACGGGGTACACTTCGCCCACCCCGCTGAGCGACGGCCAACGCGTCTGGGTGCTGCTTGGTACGGGTATCGCGGCCTGTTACGACATGCAGGGCAAGCTGCAATGGGCCCGTCTCGTGGAGATTCCCAAACGCGGCTGGGGCCATTCCGCCTCACCGGTGCTCGCCGACGGCAAGCTTATCTGCCACGTGCGGGACCTCTGGGGGCTGGACCCGTCTTCGGGCAAGGTGCTCTGGCGGGGCGAGGCGCGCAACGCTTTCGGCACGCCGGCTGTGCTGACGGTCGGGGAGCGTACGCTGGTGGTTTCGTGCGGCGGCTGGGCTGTGGATGCGTCCGACGGGACGGAGGTGGCCGGCAAGCTTCCGAAGCTCAGCTACAACTCGCCCGTGGTTGACGGCCAAACCGTGTATTTCGTGCAGAACGGCGGGAAGGCGATTCGCTTCTCGGTGGACGACGGGGGCGCGGTTCAGCACACCGAGCTTTGGCGGACCACGCCCAAACGCGACCGCTACTACGCCTCGCCGGTGCTCCACGAGGGGCTGCTGTATGCCGTCACGCAGAAGGGCGTTCTCTCGGCCATCGACGCTGCCGACGGGAAGGTCGTGTATGAGCAGCAATTGGATCTCGGGCGGGGCAAGGTGTATCCGTCGGTGACGCTGGTGGGCGGGAAGCTGCTGATTCTTTCCGAGGGCGGGGGCTACGTGGTGGCCCGGCCTGGACGAACGTTCAGCAAGCTCACTTCGGGGCGGTTGTCGCCGGGTCGAAGCACGCCGGTGACCGGGCCATCCGGGGCGATGTACCGACGCGGCAAGGAGTATCTCTACTGCATCCAGTAGGGCGCAGCAAGCCCGCGCAACCAGCGTTCGTGAAGGCCGGCGTGGTAGAATGCGGCGCGGTCAGCTCTCGACGTGTTCCCGACGGGAAGTGCAGGCGGAGGACTTTTTCGGCGATCCTTCGCTGCAGTAGATTCCCTCGTCGGCCTGGGCGCTGTCGTTGCGGCAGGTGCAGATCGAGTGCGACGCAGGTTCGTCCTTGCTGCTCCGCAGAAAGACCAGCCCCAGCATCACCGCGGCGGCGACAGCCCCGAAGAGGATGGCAGCTTCTGTAGCAGTCATAGCTCCCACGATTCACGGATACCGAATTGCCCGGGAATGGATGACGCGCCGAAGCTCGCCACCACAACCCACTCAACGGCCTCAGAGTATTCCCGGTTCCCAGTGACTTGGTCTCATCATTATCTGCCTGATATGCGGCGAAATCAAGGGTTTTATCGCAAAAAGGGCGGTCGTGTTCGGTTATGCGGGTGGCTCGCCGGGTCGCTGGAGGTGTCGGTGGCGGCCGGAGAGCAGTACGACGTCGTTGAGTTGGTCGGGTCTCCGTGCCTGGTCCCATCGTCGGGCGAAGTTCGGCTTTTCCACGACCTCATCGCGCTGGAGGGCGATCTCCCGGAGTTCCGCTGCCGGCCCGCTTCGGGTGATCTCGTGGGCAACAACAGTTCGCATTAAGACCCGACTGGTCCCGATATGCAATCGGTGTCGGAAAAGTGAGTTAGGGCTCTATCCAAGAACCCCGACGGTGCGGCGAACGAGAGGTCTGGAGCGTCCTTTTGCGCAGAAGAAACATGCAAGTTCTGTATTTAAAATACGTTGCATTGACGGAGGACCTAGGGTAAATACCAGTCTAAACTGGTAGTAACAGGGATTTACACTCATCCCCTCACTAAATAATAATGAATATTGATGCGTTGCCTTGGCATTGGGCCAAGTGCAGCCATCTGGGCGGCCGGGAAGGGGCAGACCGGCCGTCCGTTTTTATGCGCTCGCGCATAGACCGGCCGGGGCGCATAACGACCCCGGCCGATGTTCTACTGACGGATGGACTGTTCGCCCTCGCCCCGCACTCTTCAGGCGGGAACCTTCCGGCTTTCCTGCAGGCGGCGGCGTCGCCGTTCGGCCCGTCTTTTTCGGGCGTCTTCCCGGGCCTGAGCGATGATCTCGTCGGTCTGGACGATCTCGACGTCTTTGGCGATCATCCGTCGAATGGCCATCTCGGCCTGGGCGTCCTTGAGATGGGCAACCGCGTCGGACGCCAGTTGCACGTCGTGGCCGCGGGATCGCAGTCCGACGGCCGCCTCGAAGATGCCTTGCGCCAGGCCCGCCCCGCAGATGATCCACTTCCTGGGGCCCAGCTCCGTGATGAGCC
This sequence comes from Phycisphaerae bacterium, assembly GCA_046541875.1. Lineage (GTDB taxonomy): Bacteria > Planctomycetota > Phycisphaerae > SM23-33 > SM23-33 > CAZFPT01. Next base: position 20,493 of record JBKHCL010000044.1, read on the forward strand.
GCTCGGCCCGGGCATGGGCGAACAGGTCGGTGTTGCGCTTCTCGAAGATCACCTGCTGATGGGTCTCCAGTATATCCTCGGGCAGGTCGGTGCTGTTGCGCAGACCGAAATCAACGTGGCTGCGGAGGATGGTGCGGGGGACTTTCTGCTCGCCCTCGGTTCCATCGATGCAATGCGGTTTCCTGCACAACGGCCCCAACTCGCCGGGGCGCACTCTCAGCACCGTGCTGATCACCGGAACGTCCTCGGCCCGGACCCACGCGAACAGGTCGTAAATGCGGGCGCGTGCCTTGCCCGCCTGCTTCGTATAACAGCGTCCACCCGGAAGGAAGAAGTCCCTCTGGGTCTCAATATCAAGCAAAATGCGGTCTGTCATTGTTCTGCCTCCTTCTACCAGAACCGCCGGCAGTGAAGGCCTGCTTCACCTCATTGAATTGTACGCAGCCGACCGGGTAGAAGTTCCGAGAATTGAGGATTTGACGCGGATTTCATCTCAACAACCGGATCAGGGACGGTTCACATTGGTGTGCGACCATTTTTGACTTCGCGCGCGCACCTGCTTGGGGTACCCTACGTTGCTTTCCCCGCGGGTTTTCGATCCTGTGGCGGGGCGTTGCACCAATCCGGCGATGGGAGTGAAAATACGATGGGCGACAAGAGCGACAAGAAGAAGTACAAGGACACCCTCAACCCCCGCAACACCACCTTCGATATGCGGGCGGGACTGCTCAAGAAGGAACCCGCCATCCAGCAGCGGTGGGAGCAGGAGGATCTCTACGGGCAGATCCGCAAGAAGGCCGAGCTCGACGACCGCTTCCTGCTGCACGACGGTCCTCCTTACGCCAACGGGAACATCCACATCGGAACCGCCCTGAACAAGGTGCTCAAGGACATGGTCATCCGGACGCGCACGATGAGCGGTTTCGACGCGCCCTACCTGCCCGGGTGGGACTGTCACGGCCTGCCGATCGAGGCGAAGGTCATGGACGAGCTCGGCCCGAAGGCGGCTGAGATGTCCGCGATGGACATCCGCAAGCGATGCGCCCGGTATGCCCAGGAGTTCGTCGAGCTGCAGCGAGACGAGTTCAAACGCCTCGGCGTGATGGGCGTCTTCGAGGAACCCTACATCACGATGAATCCCGGCTACGAGGCGGCTGTCCTGGAAGTGTTCGCCCGTCTCGTCGAGCAGGGAGCGGTCTACAAGCAGCTCAAGCCCGTGCACTGGTCCATCGCCAACCAGACCGCGCTGGCCGACGCCGAACTGGAGTACCACGACCGCGAGGACACGAGCATCTTCGTGGCCTTCGACGTGGTCGACGGGGCCGATCAGCTCCCCGGCGAGGGACCCGCCAAGCTGCTGATCTGGACCACCACGCCCTGGACGCTGCCGGCCAACCGCGCCGTGGCGGTACACCCGAACCACAAATATGCTGTCGTCCGCTGCCGGACCGCCGACGGCGAGATGACGCTCCTGCTGGCGGCTGACCTGGTCGAGAAGGTCCTCGCGAAGACCCGCGAGGCCCGCCCCGACTGGCTGAAGTCCCATGAGGTCGCCGGCGAGATCTGGGGCAACGACATCATCGCAGCCGGCCTGTCTTACCGCCATCCGCTGATGGAGATGACCTGCCCGGTGGTGGGGGCGGACTATGTCACGTTGGAAGACGGGACCGGGCTGGTGCATACCGCCCCCGGGCACGGCCAGGAGGACTACGGGACCGGCCTGCGGAACAACCTGGAAATCGCCTGCCCCGTCCGGGCGGACGGCACGTTCGACGAGACAGTGCCCGACTGGCTCAGCGGTGTGAGCGTCTGGGACGGCAACGCGAAGGTGGTGGACTACCTCCGCCGGCAGAAGACGCTCGTGCTGAGCGAAACCATCTCGCACAGTTACCCGCACGACTGGCGATCCAGGACGCCCACGATCTTCCGCGCGACCGAGCAGTGGTTCGTCGCCGTCGATAAGCCACTGGACCGCTCGGGCAAATCCCTGCGCGAGATGGCGATGGATGTCACCGGGAAAGACGCCGACGATGACGGGGTGGACTTCATCCCCGCCTGGGGACGCAACCGCATGCGGGGCATGCTGGAGTCCCGCCCGGACTGGTGCCTCTCCCGCCAGCGCGCGTGGGGATTGCCGATCCCGGCGTTCTACAACGAGGACGGCAAACCACTGCTGACGCCCGACAGTGTTCGTGCCGTCGCCCGGCTGATCGGGGAGGAAGGCTCGGACGCCTGGTTCACCATGACCCCCGGGGAGTTGCTGGTGTACTGGGACAGCGACACCGACGACGCCCTCGAAGACGCCTCGGAGTTCAACGTCGACACGCTCACCAAGGGCCGGGACATCTTCGACGTATGGTTCGAGTCCGGATCGAGCTGGCATGCGGTGGTCCAGCGGCGTCGCCTCTCCGACGAGATCCCCGTGGACCTCTACCTGGAAGGGTCGGATCAGCACCGCGGCTGGTTCCAACTGTCGCTGCTGCCGGCGCTGGGCGCCGAGGGCTGCCCGCCATTCAAAACGCTTCTTACCCACGGGTTCATCGTGGATGAGAAGGGCGAGAAGATGAGCAAGTCCAAGGGCAACTTCATCTCCGTGCAGGATCAGCTCACCAAGCGCGGTGCCGATATCCTGCGCCTGTGGATTGCCTCGCAGAACTACCAGGACGACGTCCGCTGCAGCGAGTCGCTGATCGCCCAGAGCGAGGACGCCTACCGGAAGATCCGCAACACGCTGCGATTCTGCATGATGGCCTGCTGCGATTTCGACCCGGCCGAGAACGCCACCGAGCCGGCGGAGCATTCGGTGGACCACTGGATGGAGCTGGAGCTGGACCTGCTGATTCGCGACGTTCGCAAGGCGTACGACCGCTTCGAGTTCCATCGGGCGGCTCGGCTGATGTACGAGTTCTGCACGGTGCAGGCCTCCAGCGTGTACATGTCGGCCGTCAAGGACCGCCTCTACTGCGAGTCGCCCAACGCCATCCGGCGCCGGGCCAGCCAGACCGTCCTGCACCGGACGGTGACCACACTGGTGAAGCTGCTGGCCCCCGTCATGCCCCACACAGCCGAGGAGGCGTGGGAGAACATCCCCGCCCGCGACCCCGACGAGCCGGCCAGCGTGCATCTCTCGTCCCTGCCGGACTACGACGAGGAGCAACTCCGCTACGCCGAGGACCTCCGCCCGGTAAACCCGGACCTCGGGCAGTTCAGCTCCGACAGGCTCACCGCCGGGCCCGGGGCGGTCTGGGAGTATCTCATGGAGCTGCGTAACCAGGGTCTGGCCAAGCTCGAAGAGCTGCGGGCCTCGGGTGTGAAGAATCCCATGGACGCCGAAGCGGTCTTCGTGATCGACCCGGCCAACGAGTCGGCCGCCCGCCTGGTGGACACCTACCTGCGCGAGCTGGAAGACCTCCTCGGCGTGGGGCACGCGCGGATGCTGCGGGAGGAACTGCCCGAAGAGCAGGTCGTCGAAGTGCGGGTGTACGACACGCGGGAGAAGTACCCCAAGTGTGCCCGCTCCTGGAAGCGATGCCCGGACGTCGGCAGCGACCCGGACTACCCGGACCTCTGCGCTCGCGACGCAGCCGTCATGCGCGAGCTGCAGGCGGAGCAGTAGAACGCAGCAGAAGGGGTGTTCCGGCGCGTTCCTGCGCCGGTGTTGATCGTGTTTTTCCGCGGCCCGGTCGGGTCAGGAGATCAGCAGGTGCAGCACGTTCCAGGCGGCGTGGGACGCCACGGCGATTCCGAACCCCCTAAAGGCCATCAGTCCGCCCCACAGGGCCCCGGCGGGGATGAGGAACCCCATCCGGGCCCAGCTGAATTCTGCGCCTTCCCACACGCCTGGAATGCCGAAATGCGCCAAGGCGAACAGCACCGCCGAGACGGCCACCGCGGTGACGGCTGAGACCGTTTCGCCCAGTCCGCCCAGGTCCACCAGCAGGAGCATCACCAGCGAGATCAGCACGAGGCGGAAGACGAATTCCTCGTAAATGCCCGTGCCGATGTAGAACACCACCTGCCGCCAGAACTGCGAACCGGCGGGCATGGAGGCGGCCAGGTCACCGGCGGCTGCGAGGTTGCGGAGGTACTGCACCGCCAGCAGCGGCAGCGTCCAGAGGATTGCTTCCCCGAGCATGCCCGCCCACGTCCAGGGGCGCAGCGTCCAGGGGTCGCCCCGGGCGACGTGTTGACCCAGCAGCACGCCCACCACCAGCAACGGCCCCAGCAGCGACGTGGTCACCCCGAACCAACCCAGCAGCACCCGCAGAGGATACTCGGGGTAGTCGTGAATGTCCCACACCCACACGCCCACGTGAAACACCGCCAGCAGCGGCAGCAGGAACAGCAGGTTCTGCAGCGGTTCGGTGGTGTGCTGGAGATAGCCTTCCGGCTCGCGGCCTTGCTTGCGGGTCGAGCGGAAGCGGTCCTTGGAGTGGCGTTTGGCCATAGGCGCCATTATGGCCGCCGGCGCCGGTTCCGCAACACCGCAAAGCTTCCAACCTCACAGAACACGATGGACTCTCCGTCGGGCCGGGGTATCGGTGATGCCGAAACAGGCAACCATCAGGTGATAGAATGGCGCGAGTTCGAATCGCATTCTGCGAAGAGGCAGGTATCGCATGCTGGGAATCATCGGGATTATCGCACTGTTGGTCGTGCTGGGGCTGTCGCTGTTTATCAATCAGCTGGCCACCATCGCCCTGGCCATGACGGGTCTCTCGCGGGAGTCGGCCGCGTTTCAGGCACGCTCGGCGTTCACCGGTACGGGGTACACCACCCACGAGGCCGAGAAAATCGTCAATCACCCCGTCCGTCGTCGTATTATCATGCTGCTGATGATGATCCGCTCGGCGGGGCTGGTGACCATCATCGTCTCGATCATTCTTTCGTTCGTGGGTACCGCTGAGACGAGCGAGCGTCTCATGCGTCTGCTCTGGCTGGTCGGCGGGGTGGTTGTGCTGCTGGGACTCTCGCGGCTGACGGTAGTGAACCGTGCGGTCGAACTGGCCATCGGGTGGGCGCTGGACCGCTGGACCGATCTGAACGTCCGGGACTACGCCGAACTGCTCCAACTCTCCGGCGAATACACCGTCACCGAGAAGCACGTCGATGAGGGCGACTGGGTGGCCGGCAAGAAACTCCACGAATGCGATCTCGACCAGGAGGGGGTCAGCGTGCTGGGAATCCAGCGGGAGGACGAAAGCTACCTCGGAGCACCCCGCGCGAATACGGAGATCTACGCCGGCGACACGCTGGTTCTCTACGGCCGATCCGACACGCTCGCCGAACTCGACCGTCGACGCGAGGGCGGGCAGGGAGACGCCGCCCACCGACAGGCCGTCAACAAGCAGAAGCGGGAGGTCCACAAGCAGCAGGCCGAGGAACGCCGACAGGCCGAAGACCGCCGGCAGCAGGAACAGGAGGACGCCGAGGCTGAAAACGCCTCAGCAGATGTAACCCAAGCCGATCAGCCTCCCGGAGAAGAGCAACCGGTCGGCGAGTCAGCGTGAGGGGTCGCACGGGTCGGCCAGGTCCAGGTGTGGGCGCATCGCACGGAGGCGCAGCGGGCC
>JBKHCL010000045.1:0-25827 GCA_046541875.1 Phycisphaerae bacterium
CCCGCCCCGTCGGAGTTGTTGGCTGAATCGCCGGCGGCGAGTTCGCAGCTTTGCCCCACCGTCAGCCGGGCCGGCTCGCCCTGGATCACCTCGGCGATCGCGTATTTCTCTTTGACGCCGATCACGCGGACGCGCCCGATGACATCGCCGGAGGTGTAGCCCAGCAGGTCGCCGGTGGTCGGGTCGAGAATCGCATCGCCCCACTCCTTGACCACGAACTCGTCGCCCACCGAGACCTTCCGATTGGTCCCACCGTTGAGCAGGATTTGCCGCCCCTTTCGGACCATCGCCACGCGAGGCCGCCACGGCCGGGCGACCACCTCGCGGGTGATGCGACGGACCGCCTTGTCGATGACCTCGGCGGTGGCGCGTCCCAGCGGGGTTCGGTAGAAGGTACCGCCTCCCAAGGCGACGTCCTTGTAGGCTGCCTTCACCGAGACGTCCTTGGCCCGGACGGTTTCTTCGAGTCGCTCGGAGGCGACGATCTCGCCGCTTTCCACATCGACCACGTAGAGCGTCATGCCCATCACGGCGCAACTGCCCTTGCCGAACAGCCCGAAGTTGCCGCCCAGCCCCAGCCCGCCGTCGTGGCTGGACACGTGGCCGAAGTCGGTCACCGTGCCCTTGATGAGGTACTGCACGTTCTTCCATCGACCCACCTTCGCCCGGCCCTGCCGTCGGGTGGCGCCGCTGTTCTGGAGGCGCATCTCGGCGATGAGGGCGTCCATCTCGCCGCGTTCCAGCACATGGTAGCATTTGGTGGCGCAGAGACGATCCACGAGGATGTCCCGCATCCCGTCCCCGAGGTTCCACTTCAGCGGGAATGGGGCGTTGTTCTCGAACTTCATCACGGCGATGGTGGGTTTGACGTACCCTTCGGGCACGGACAGCGCGTCGCGCCGGGCGCACCCGACGGCAAGGACGGCCATCGCGGCCAGGGCGATACTCCGAATCCATCGCTTTTGTGTCGTACGACTGTGCATTGCCGGTGAAACCTCCCGCATGTGGTATCGGTTCGTCTGGTGCGGTATATTTAACTGCTGCGATGAGAAAAGTCACGGCTACACGTTTGGCCCCCTCTCCGACCGGGGCGCTGCACCTGGGGAACGCGAGGACCTTCCTGATCAATTACGCACTGGCCCGCCGGAACGGGTGGCGCGTTCTGATGCGCATGGAGGACCTCGACGGCCCGCGCGTCAAACCCGAGGCGGTCCGCCAGGGGCTGGAGGTCTGCTCGTGGCTGGGGATGACGTGGGAAACGCCCATCATTTACCAGTCCGACCGTCATGGCCTATACGAGCGAGCACTGAGCCAACTCATCGAGCGACGCCTGGCGTATCCATGCCGCTGCACACGGAAGGATATCGAGTTGGCCGGCGGCGCACCACATGACGAGGACCACATCACCGTCTACCCGGGGACCTGTCGGCCCGCCGACCCCGCCGAGGTCCCGCCACCGCCCGATGACGGGGCCGACATCGCCTGGCGGGTGAAGGTCACCGACGAGCCCATCCGCTTCACGGACGCCTTCGCCGGCGAACAGGAATTCGTGCTCTCGCGCACCTGCGGCGATTTCGTGATCTTCCGCAAACAAGGCCTGGCGGCGTATCAGCTCGCGGTGGTCGTCGACGACGCCCAAGCAGGCGTGGACGCCATTGTCCGGGGCGACGACCTGCTGGAGTCGGCCGCCCGGCAGATTTACCTGCGTCGGCTGATGGGCTACGAGGGGGAGGTCCAATGGACGCACCTGCCGCTGGTGCTCGGGCCCGACGGGCGACGCCTGGCCAAACGCCACGGCGATACGCGCCTGGTGAGCTACCGCGACGCCGGAGTATCGGCCGAGCGAGTGATCGGGCTTGTGGCAAGTTGGTGCGGGATAAGCGAGAAACCCGAGGAGATGGACATCGACACGTTCGTGGAGCGGTTCGACCTGGCCGCCCTGCCGACGGATCCGGTGACGTTCACGGCAGCGGACGAGGCATTCCTCACCGGCCGGGAGGACGTGTCATGAAACTGCGCACCTACCGGACGGCTGTCCTGTGCTTGTTCTACGCCGTCTGGCTGACAGCGTCGGCCATCGCGCTGGCGGTTCTCGGCTGGATTCCCAGCGGCTGGGCGTACCTGGCGGCGACGATCCTGTTTGCGGGAGTATTCCTGGCCGGAACGGTGTTCGCCCTGCTGGTGAACTTCAAGATGCTGCGCATTACCTGCCCTTTCTGCGGCCAACGGGGACGGCTGGCGACGGAGAACCGCCGGTACACCTACTTCATCTGCCCCAGGTGCGGCGAGATTCACCCGGCCGGGCCGATGAGCCGGTCGTATGTCCGCCTCGGGAAAGACCTGCCGGGAAAAGACGATGGCTCCGAAGGGGATTCGCAGGGCGAAACCCCCGACCACGATGGGGACAAGCACTCATCCTGAACCCTCAGAATCGCCTGAATCGAGCGGAATTTCAGCCCACATGCATTTGCCTTGAAGGCACTTACGGAATTCCGGGGAAATGGGCTATTCACTTGGAAACAGCGCGGTATACTCGGGGGGAGGACAGAAGCATAAGCCGTTGTACTGTTTACGCCAAGAGGTGAGTGATGTACGATCGCAGACCGCCTGATGGGGTCGATCTGATGAGGGATTTCTGCCGGGTCAACGACGAAATCGCGCGCGACATCCGTCGCCACCTGCGCGAAGCCGAAGCCGAGGGCGTTTACATCTCCGTTCCTGCCCGCCAGGAGCGGCCGGGCGAGTAACCCGTTCTCAGCAGAGCTGCTTGAGGTCGAACCCGAGCACCGTCGTCGCCAGGTGGTTGAGTTGCCCGGGATCACCCGCGAAGTGGAACGTCCGGTGGCTGTGGGCGATGGACTGCCCGGCAGCCAACTCGGCGGCGGGGCTGGATGTCTCGATCTCGTAGAACGGTCCCAATTGCCCGGCGCCGGGTTTCTCCTCGCCGTCGTTGTAGCTGTTGATGACGTCGCCGGCGAATGGCTCGTCCTGCATCTCCCAGAGGCTGTTGACCCAGGGGCGCTGGACCGGATCGGGCGGCAGCGTCAGCTGAACGATGGTGAGCACCTTCGCGTCGGGGTCGTAGCTGCCCAATACGTCGGTGGCCCGCTGGGGCGAGACACCGATCTTGCTGCGGAACTGACCGTCGCAGGCGAACAGGAAATGGCCGTCGGTAAATTGGCCGCGTTCGGGTGGAAGCTCGCCGAAGTAATCGGTGGTGATGGGTTTGCCGAGAATCGCATCGTCGCCGGTGACGTAGGGGACGATCACCTTGCCGTTGGGCAGCGGTTTGAACTGCCCGAGAATCCAGATGCTCAGCAGCCCGCCGTCGCGCGTCCAGGGTGAATCACCGGCGTTGGTCAGCGTATTGGCCGACTGGAACGCGACCATCTCCACGTCCGCCGGCAGGGTGGTCTCCAGCAGTTCGCCTGCCTTGGCGGCGTCGATCAGTTCGATGGTGCGCTTGACGTCGCAGGCGAACGTCGTGCCCGAGTAGTTGGTCACGTCGAACCGTGCGTTCATCGTGACGGCCGACGGAGAGCTCTCCGCCACCTCGAACGGGGTCGCATTGAACCCCTCGGGCGTTTTCCAGTGGTCCAGGTCGAAGGGCTCGCCCTGGTCGAACCACAACCCGAACTGGCCCGCTTCGGGACCCAGCCAGAAGCGGTCCTCGCCGCCGTAGTTGTTGAAGACCGGGTCATCCTGGCCGGATTCGATGAACTCGCGGTTCAACCAGCCGAAGCTCGCCCCGTCATCGCCCCCGAGGGTGGATGTCATCGCCCTGCCCTGCCAGGCCGGGGCCACCAGCAATCGTGCGTCGCCGGCGGTGAGCTCGACCAGGTCGGTGTGTTTTGCAAGGAAGTCGCGGTCGTCGCGGTATTGTTTCTGGGCCATGGGGCGTGTCTCCTGGCGTTGCGGTGTCTTGTGTTCGTCGGGCCAGATGCGTGTATATCGCGCAGCAGAGCGCGACGCCAGAGGTCGGCGGGGATTTCACGGCAGGGGGGTTCCCCGCAAGCACGAAAGGAGGTCCCCCGCAAGCAAGAGCAGTACCTCGGGGTCAGCCCGTGGTCCGCTCAGAGAACCGAGAACGCCCTGGAGGCCCACTGGAGCGATTCGTTGAACAGGGGAGGCATCTGCTCCTCGTCCAGCCCGATTTTCTTGGCCTGGGTAGAGAAGAGCTTCCAGTCGCCCATTTCGTAGGCGACGACCGTGTCATGCACGTCGCGCAACGGGCCTTGGCCGTCGGTGAGGGCTTCGCGGACCTCCTCCTTCAGCGGCAGGCGCTGGAGCACCTCCGAGAGGGGCATGTCCATGATCGCGTCGATCAGCGAGAACATCCCGGTCAGGAACAGGTCCGACGCGTGGGAGGACATGTCCACAACGGAGGCGATGGCCTCGTCGGTCTTGGCCCGACTCATGGAACGGAGCAGCAGCTCGCGGGGCTTGTCGTCGCCCATGGAGGTCAGGGCGAAAAGACTGAACCACTTTCGGACCTCCGGCGGGCCCAGCAGGACCAGGGCATGCTTGATGGACTCGATGTTGCAGCGGAACCCGAACCACGCGGAGTTCATGAACCGCAGGAGCTTGTAGGTCATCGCCACGTCCTGCTTGATGAGCTCTTCGATGGCTTCGTAGTCCAGCTCATCCTGGTTGACCTCGTTGATGATCCGCAGGTAAACGATCTTGCTGGATGCGAGGTCCTTGCCCTCGTGAATGACGGGCTTGGAGAAGAAGTAGCCCTGGAAGGCCTCGTACCCCCAGTCGATGGCTTGGGAGAACTCCTCCTGGGTTTCGACCTTCTCTGCCAACGCACCGAGCTTGCGGTGCTTGAGCAGCTTGCCGATGATCTGGCGCTGCTCGACGGTGGAAGCCCGGAAGTCGACCTTGACCACGTCGACGAGGTCCAGGAAGGGGCTTTGGGAGCTGGACAGGACGAAATCGTCCATCGCGAGATGATAGCCGAGGTCTTTGAGCTCGCGGCAGGCGGCGAGGATTTCCTCGTCGGGCTCGATGTTTTCGAGAATTTCCACCGTCATCAGGTGCGGCGGCAGGAGTTTGGGCACGCCACCGAGGATGAGGTCGCGGGTAAAGTTGATGTACGCCCGTCGGCCGTCGGTAAGCTCGTCGAAGCCGATCACGAGGAAACTGTTGGCGATCACGTCCAGGGTCGCCTGGTCCCCGTCGGTGGCATCGAAGACGTCCGAGAGCCCCGAGCGGAACAGCAACTCGTAGGCCTGCACCTCCTGCCGACAGTCAAACACCGGCTGACGGGCTACAAATGCGGATGACATGCTGAACCCCTTTTCCCTGGGCATCCCGGAGGGGGGCCCCGGAATGAGCATCTCTGCGGGCCTTGGCCTGCCGGCCAGACCGAACCATGTTGTGTCTCAGGCCAGGACTGACCTGGGAGGCAGGTCGGCTGCGACCTCAATTTGCCTGCGAATCGCATCCGGGGCAAGACAGAGCAAATTCTGAAGTTGCACCTGTAGTAACTATCGGCATCTCGCCGCCCAGCCTCCAGCCCGATCAGCCATTAATTCGCACCCGGTGCAATTTGTATCCGACCGCATTTCCCGCACTTACGAAGATCGCTGCCGCGATGCGGGCACTGGTAACCGCCGGATTTGACAGAGTTTTCCGATTTTCATATCCGCCGGAGGGAACACGGCCGACCCATCGTGCGTATAGAATGGAGCGTACCGGGAACGGGTCCGCCAACCGCGGGGCACGGATCTGACAGCCGGCGTGAATTATTCTCCCCGCAAAGCCGATAGAATCCATAGCCGTTCAGGGCCCGCTTGCAGGAGCCCGACGCTGGCCATACAATAGCCATTCGGGACACCACCCCAGTGCGCCCAGAAGCATCTCGGGGGTGTGCCGGATCATGAACGGAGCGAAGTTATTATGTTTGAAAGATTTACAGAGCGGGCTCGCAAGGTCATGGCCTTGGCCAATCAGGAAGCCCAGCGATTCAATCACGAGTACATCGGCACCGAGCACATTCTCCTTGGCCTGGTCAAGGAAGGCTCGGGCGTCGGCGCGAATGTCCTGAAGAACCTGGGCGTCGACCTGCACAAGGTCCGCGTCGAGGTCGAGAAGCTGGTGCGCGCCGGGCCGGACATGGTCACCATGGGCAAGCTGCCTCAGACCCCGCGTGCGAAGAAAGTCATCGAGTACGCGATCGAGGAAGCCCGCAATCTCAACCACAATTACGTGGGCACCGAGCATCTGCTGCTGGGCCTGCTGCGCGAACATGATGGCGTCGCCGCCCAGGTGCTGATGAACCTCGGGCTCAAGCTCGACGAGGTCCGCGAAGAGGTGCTCAACCTGCTGGGGGCGGGCGTCGAACCGGACGAAACGCCGACGATGCCCACCGGGTCCGAGGAGAGCGGAGGTTCGCCCTCTTCGCAGCGGCGCGGCAAGAGCAAGACGCCGGCCTTGGACAACTTCGGCCGCGATTTGACGGAACTGGCGCGCGAGTCCACGCTGGACCCGGTCATCGGGCGAACCGACGAGATCGAACGCGTCATTCAGGTTCTCTGCCGGCGCACCAAGAACAACCCCGTGCTGCTGGGCGAAGCGGGTGTCGGCAAGACCGCCATCGTGGAAGGACTCGCCCAACAGATCATCTCGCACGACGTTCCGGAGATTCTCTACGAGCGTCGCATCGTCGCGCTGGACCTGGCGATGATGGTGGCGGGCACGAAATATCGCGGGCAGTTCGAGGAGCGCATCAAGGCCGTCATGAACGAGGTGAAGCGCGCCAAGAACGTCATTCTGTTCATCGACGAGATGCACACGCTGGTGGGCGCCGGCGGCGCGGAAGGCGCCATCGACGCTGCCAACGTGCTCAAACCGTCGCTCTCGCGTGGTGAGATCCAGTGCATCGGTGCCACCACCATGGACGAGTACCGCAAGCACATCGAGAAGGACGGCGCCCTCGAGCGGCGGTTCCAGACGATTATCGTCAACCCGCCCTCCAAGCAGCAGACCCTGGACATTCTCAAGGGCCTGCGCGACCGCTACGAAGCCCACCACCGCGTCAAAATCACCGACGCCGGGCTCGAACAGGCGGTCGAGCTGTCCAATCGGTATATCACCGGCCGCGTTCAGCCGGACAAGGCGATCGACGTCATCGACGAGGGCGGAGCACGCATCCGCCTCAAGACGATGACCAAGCCCCCGGACCTGGCCGAGCTGGAATCCGAAATCGAACGCCTCCAGGGCGAGAAGGACGAAGCGGTCAAGAACGCCGATTACGAGCGGGCCGCCGAACTCCGTGACCAGGCCGAGCAGATCCGCCTCAAGAAGGAAGAACAGACCCGCGCCTGGAAAGAGAAGGCCACCGAGGTCGACGGCGTGGTGGACGAGGAAGTCGTCGCCGAGGTCGTCTCCAAGATGACCGGCGTTCCGCTTACCCGCCTCGAGAAGGAAGAAGCCCAGCGGCTGTTGGAGCTGGAAAGCGAGCTGCACAAGCGCGTCGTCAGCCAGGACGAGGCGATCGTCATGGTCTCCAAGGCGATCCGTCGTGCCCGCAGCGGCCTGAAGGACCCGCGTCGCCCGGTGGGCAGCTTCATTTTCGCCGGCCCGTCCGGCGTGGGAAAAACGCTGCTGTCCAAGGCGCTGGCGGAGTTCATGTTCGGCGACGAGGAAGCACTGATCCAGATCGACATGTCCGAGTACATGGAGAAGCACAGTGTCTCGCGTCTGGTCGGTGCCCCTCCCGGATACGTCGGCTACGAGGAAGGCGGCCAACTCACCGAGAAGATCCGCCGCCGACCCTACTCGGTGGTCCTGCTGGACGAAATCGAGAAGGCCCACCCCGACGTGTTCAACATGCTTCTTCAGATCATGGAAGAGGGCAAGTTGACCGACTCGTTCGGACGGACGGTGGACTTCCGCAACACGGTGCTGATCCTCACGACCAACATCGGGGCCGAACTGATCAAGTCCGGCGGCGGCTTCGGGTTCGCCAAGCGCGACGAGGAAGCCACCTACGAGAAAATGAAAGACCTCCTGCACAAGGAGGTCGAGCGATACTTCAGGCCGGAGTTCCTCAACCGTCTCGACGACATCATCGTGTTCAAGTCGCTCACGCGTGAGAACCTCGTGGGCATCATCGAGATGGAGCTCAAGAAAGTCCGCGAGCGGCTTGGCGAGCACAACCTCGAGCTGGAGCTGGACACCGAGGCGAAGGACTTCCTGATCGAGAAGGGCTACAACCCGGACTTCGGTGCCCGCCCGCTGCGTCGAGCGATCGAGCAGCACATCGAAGACCCGATCTCCGAGGAGATCCTCCGCGGAAGCTACAACGAGAAGGGCAAGATCCTCGTGACCGTACGGGCCGAGGAGTCCGACGAGGGCAACGAGGACGAGCGAAAGCACCTCTACTTCGAAGGCGTCGGCGAGAAGCCCGCCAAGAAGTCCGAGGAGCCCCGCGAAGAAGAAGAACTCGCCAAGGTCTCCGAGAGTTCCTGACGCCCTTCCCTGATTGTCTGAAACCCCACAGCGACGGTCGCCCCACGGCGGCCGTCGCTGTTTGCTTGCGCCCCGGCGCGACCCGCTTCGAGGAGAACCATCGAACGTTCGCCTCTCTCACGCGTCTACCCTTCACAGGCCGAGCGGACCGGCCCGAACGGAGAAGACCGCCCTGCGCGGCGGGCAGTTTCCCCCTGTCCAGGCAAACGTGATGTGGTATACTCATCCATTCCCTGACAGCGGGGGAGGACTTCAGTGAAACCTCTGGATTTTGCGGGAACCCGGTGACCAGACAGGCGTCAGAGATTGTGACGAACAAGTCGTCCAAAACGCACGAGAGCAGCCCGGGCAAGGAGCCCATCGCTTTTGAGGACTCCACCCTGGTCGCCCAGGCGAAAGAAGGCGACATGCGAGCGTACGGAGCGCTGGTGGCGAAATACCAGCACCGTATTTACAACCTGGTATACCGCATGTGCGGGCGACCTGCCGACGCCGAAGAACTCGCCCAGGAAGCGTTCCTCAAGGCGCTGGAGCGATTGCACCAGTTCCGGGGAAACAGCAAATTCTACACGTGGCTGTTCCGGATCGCGGCGAACCTGACGATTTCCCATCGCCGCCGGGCCGGACGCGTGAAGTTCCATTCGCTGACCGGGCCCGAGGAATACAACGAAGCACAGTCCGTCGCGCTCACTGCGGAAACCGCCGAGAAACGAACCCCGGCCCCCGAGGCCCACGTGATGACCACCGAGATGAACGGCCAGATCATGGGTGCCCTCGAAGAGCTGGACGACGAATTTCGGATCGTCGTCGTCCTGCGGGACATCGAGGAAATGGATTACGCCGGAATGGCCGACATCCTCGACGTGCCCATCGGGACGATCAAAAGCAGGCTGCACCGAGCAAGGAGCATCCTGCGGGACAAACTGACCGACTACGTTCGGTAACCAGACATGAGCGACCAGAGCGACATGGACATCCGCGAACATCTCTCCGCCTACATCGACGGAGAACTCTCCGACCGGCAGACCCGGCGAGTCGACGCTGCCCTCGCCGACGACGATGCCCTCCAGGCAGAGCTCGATGAGCTGCGCCACACCCGCCGACTGGTCGCGCAGCTGCCGCGGCAACACGCCCCGGACGACTTCGTCCAGCAGGTGCTCGCCGAAGTCGAACGCAACCGCCTGATGACCGGAGGCGAACCAGCCGCCGAAACCGCCACCCCGCGCCGTTACGGCTGGGTGCGATACGTCGCATCGGCCGCCGTCGTCCTCATCGTCGCCAGCGTCGCCCTCGTGGTGACCTCCAACCTCTGGAACCCCTCTAACTTCATCGCCGGGCACCCCGAGGACACCGCCCGAACCCCCGACAAAAACAACGCCGCCCTCACCGACAACTCTGAGAACGACCCTCCCGCCCCCGAGTCCCTTGGCTGGGCGCCGCAACTGGTCGTGATCTCATCGGCGATGGAACCCACAGCCGGGGCGATCGAGACCTCTCTCGCCGAAGCGGGCCTGGTGCCCGTCGACCAGGCGGAGGACGCCGAGAACAACCCCGCACTCTATGAGTGGATCGAGCGCACGGACAACCGGCGCGAACTGGCCATCTACTACCGGCACGCCGCCCAACGGCAGGCCATCGAAAACCGCATCGCCGTCATCCGTCGCCAACAGACGGTGGTCCAGGCGAATCGCTGGTCTCGCCCGGTTCAACTCCACGTCCGACGGGAAACCCTCGCCGGACGGGACGTGGCCCGCTTCGCCCGCCGGGGCGACCGCGACGCCGACTCGCTTGGCCCGTTCCTGCAGGAACACTGGGCTCACCTGACGCTGCCCCTGCGCGACGCCGGCGACGCCGAGGACTGGACCGACGCAGTCGCCGCCAGCCCCTTCCGCGAAAAGACCCCCGAGCAAGAGGCCGCCGACCTGTTCCGTCACTCGATGGTTGAGCTTCGCGAGGAGCACGGCCTCTCCGGGCCACACTCGGTCCTGGAACCCGGCGAGGGCGAACGCCGACGGATCGACCGGATGGTTGAAGACAGCCTCGCCGAACTCCACCGCCGACCCGTCCCCACCAGTCGATCGGCCACCAACTCCGCCGCCTCGGCCGACATGAAGATCATGCTCATCTCGATCGTCTCGGACTCCGAAGCGCGGCGATTGGCCTCGGACGAATAGACCGCCCCCGGACGCTTTGCGACACACCGGTCATGCATGCGCCGACGGTCCGCGCAGAAAAAAACGCCCCTGCCGATGGTGCGGCGAGGCGTTTGGGGAAACTGGGGATCAAGGATTCGAACCTTGACTAACTGATCCAGAGTCAGTCGTGCTGCCGTTACACTAATCCCCAACAGACGTTGGTGACGGGTCGCTGAACCCGACTGTTGACAGTGTACAAATCGGCCCGGGCAAGTCAAGCCTTTTGAAAAGCGATCGAACATCCGCAAACATCCGTCCGGATGCCTCGCCGTTACCATCCACCGCCCAACTCTGCAACGCAACCGGCTCAGTTTCGATGGGTTGGGCACCGTTTCACGATTCGCGCAGGAAAACGGGCCCGTCTTCCGGGCCCGGGATCGCATGTCTGATTTGCCCAAACCGGTGTCGTCAGGCGGCCGCCACGGCACCGACGCCGCCGTAAAGCCGACCCAGCGAGACCGAATCGAACTCCATCCCCACGTCAAAGCCATCCTGCTCCTTCGAGCAGCGGATGACCGTCGCGTAGATGTTGCGGCGACCTCCGTGATCGCTCAACGGCAGGCAGAGCACCACGCGCTGGCCGGGATAGAACGAACGACGCGTCTTGACACCCATCCCGCTGCGGGAGATGTCGAACATGTGCAGAGAATCCACCACGTCCCCACCGTCGGGATCGAGGCGAATGCCCTGAAGCGTCATCTGCAGCTTTGTCCGCGGATGCCGCCGGCGTTCCATAGCCTGTTGATTCTTTTCCATGGCTGGTCTCCAGACGTCTCGTCTACCTCCAAATCGGACAGGACTTACAGCCACTTGAGATAGCCCGTGTTTTTTTGCAGCCGATGGCGGTCGGGCCTACAATGTCGGCATGACCGATCCAACCATGAATCCGGGCCTCGTCGTGCTCATCGGCGCCGGGCCCGGCGATTCACGCCTGCTGACCATCGAAGCCATGCGATGGATAAGCATTGCCGACACCATCATCTACGACCGTCTCGCGGGCGAGGACGTACTGGACCTGGCCGACGAGAACGCCGAGACCTTCTACGTGGGCAAAACCCCCGGCCGGGCGGGACACTCCCAGGAAGAAATCAACGAGTTGATGATCGAAAAGGCCCGCGCAGGCGATCTCGTTGCCCGCGTTAAAGGTGGCGATCCGTTCATTTTCGGGCGGGGGGGCGAAGAGGCACTCGCCCTGCGGGAGGCGAATGTCCCATTCCGCATCGTCCCGGGCATCACGGCCGCCCTGGCAGCGGCGGCGTCGGCGGGCATTCCCCTGACCCATCGCGCCCTGTCCAGCAGCGTTACGCTGGTCACCGGCCACGAGGACCCCACCAAGGACGCCGCCGGCATCGACTACGATGCCTTGGCACGATTGGGTACGCTGGTGTTCTACATGGGCGTCTCGCGGCTGGTGGAGATCGCCGACCGCCTCATCCAGGCAGGTCGCTCGCCCGATACGCCGGCAGCCCTGGTCCGCAACGCCGCCCTGTCCGACCAGCGGGTTCTCTCGGGTACGCTGGAGTCTCTGCCTTCGCTGGCCCGGCGGGAGAAGATCACCCCCCCGGCGCTGCTGATCGTCGGGGAGGTCGCCGGCCTGACCGAACAGCTCAACTGGACGGCCGAGCTGCCACTGGCCGGGCAAAGCATCCTGGTGACGCGCCCCACCCACCAGGCCGAGGTCATGAGCGTGATGCTCGCCCAGTACGGCGCCTCCGTGCTGGAGGCCCCTGCCGTGGACATCCGGGAGTTGGACGATCCCGGCGAACTGGACGAAGCCATCCTCGACCTGTCCGAGTTCGACTGGGTGGTGTTCACCTCCGCCAACGGCGTGCGGGCTTTCGAGAATCGCCTCCGAGCGCTGCACCGCGACGGGCGAAGCCTCTGTGATGTGCGCATCGCCGCGGTCGGGCCCGGAACCGCCTCGGCGCTGGAGGACATCCTGCTGACGGCCGACCTGATCCCCGAATCGTTCACAACCGAGGAACTGGGGCGATCGCTGCAGGCCGCCCTCGAGCCCGGCGACCGCGCCCTGCTGCTGCGGGCGGATCTGGCGACCACGACCCTGCCCCGCCTGCTGAGTCGCGCGGGCGCAGGGGTCCGTGAAGTAACCGCCTACCGCACCACCCGTCCTGCCGCGCTGCCGGAGAACGTCGTCGCCGCCCTGCGAGAGGGGCGAGTCGACTGGCTGACGGTGTGCTCCGCCTCGTCGGTGGACAACATCATCTCCCTGGCCCGACAGGGCGGGGTGGACCTCCATGACGTGCAGATCGCCGCGATCGGGCCGGTCACCGCCCGGGCCCTCCACGAACACGGCCTCGAGGCCAGCGTCGTCGCCCGCGAGCACACCATCCCCGGCCTGGTGCAGGCACTGGTGGCCGCCGCACGTCGCGAGTAGCGGCGCATGGGCGTTGATTCCCTCCGCCGGACCTTCTAGGATAGTCGGTCCGTCGTCGACCAACCGGTCGGCGGGGAGAATGAACCCCTACAGCAAAGGCGATACTCCGATGGGCATGACGATTACCGAGAAGATTCTGGCTTCCCACGCCGGCAGGGACCACGTGACACCGGGCGAGAACATCTGGTGCGACATCGACGTCCTCATGACGCACGACGTCTGCGGGCCCGGCTCGATCGGCATCTTCGAGGAGCACTTCGGCAAGAACGCGAAGGTCTGGGATCCCGATCGGCTGGTGATCATGCCGGACCACTACATCTTCACCGCCGACCCCAAGGCCCACCGTAATATCGACATCCTTCGCGACTTCGCCAAGCGTCAGGGGCTGAAGTATTTTTACGATGCGGACTTCATCCCGTCGAACCTCGGCGAGGAGATGCCCACCCCCTACGACGACCCGAGCACCACCTCCTATGCGGGCGTCTGCCATGCCGCCCTGCCGCAGAAAGGTCACACGCGTCCCGGCGAGCTGCTGCTGGGCACCGACAGCCACACCTGTGCCGCCGGGGCGTTCGGGCAGTTTGCCTCGGGCATCGGCAATACCGACGCCGGGTTCGCGATGGGCACGGGCAAGCTCTGGCTGAAGGTTCCCCCGACGCTGAAGTTCACCTGGAAGGGCGTCGCCCCGCCCTGGGTGATGGCCAAGGACTTCGTGCTGCACGTGATCGGCGAGATCGGCTTTGACGGGGCGACCTACAAGGCGATGGAGTGGGACGGGGAAGCCGTCTTCGCCTTCAGCATGGACGAGCGCATCACGATGACGAACATGGCCATCGAAGCCGGCGGAAAAAACGGCGTGATCGCCGCCGACGAGGTGACCGTCGCTTACGTGGAAGACCGGGCCCGCGAAAATGCTCCCCCGTTCAAGATCGTCCGCTCCGACGACGACGCCGAATACGAGCTTCACATGGAGTTCGACGCGTCCAAACTCGAACCGACCGTCGCCCAGCCACACGACCCGGGCAAACGCGCCCTGGCCCGCGAACTGACCGACACGAGCATCGACCGGGCGTACATCGGCTCGTGCACCGGCGGAAAGACCACCGACATGCTCGCCGCCGCACGCGTGCTTGACGGCCAAAAGGTCGCCGTCGACACCTTCGTCGTACCCGCCACGCCCGAGATCGACATGGACCTGGACCGGATGAAAGTGGGCGATAAAACACTGCGTCAGGTATTCCAGGACGCCGGTTGCCGGATCGGCCCTGCCAGCTGCGCTGCCTGCCTCGGCGGCCCGCGCGACACGTTCGGGCGCGCGAACGAGCCGATCAAGGTCGTCTCGTCGACCAACCGGAACTTCCCCGGCCGCATGGGTCACAAACAGGCGGGGATTTACCTCGCCAGCCCGCTCACGACGGCCGCCAGCGCGATTACCGGGCACATCACCGACCCGCGCGACCACTATAACGGCGACGCCATCGGGCGAGTGAAGGAATAAGCGCCCGATCGGGCGCCGGCGGCACGACCAACCTATCCGCGCACCGGGGGTGCAGCATCGTGTTCGTGGCGTCTATTTCTGGGCTTTGCGTGCTTCGGCGAGCAGTTCCTCGGGGCTGAGGCGTTTCTTGTAGTCCGGGTCGTAATGCACGAAGTCCACCACGCCGTCGGTCCCCACGAGATAGACCGCCGGGACGGGCAGGATGTGATGACTGAACCCGGAGGCCTCCTCCAGGTCGATCCCGTAGCCTTTGTATGTTTCGCGGGTGTCGGCGTCGAGCGTGAAACCCAGCCCGTAGGCCCGCACCGCGTCGGCCGACGCGTCCGAAAGCAGCGTGTAGTCCAGCTTCAGCTTGCCGACCGTCTCGCGCAGCTTCGCAGGCCGATCCGGACTGACCGCCACCATCTGATAGCCGAGCGCTTCGAGGTCCGGCTGGATCATCTTGAGCTGCCCCAGTTGCTGCCGACAGTACATGCACCACCCGCCGCGATAGAACACCAGCACGGTCGGCTTCCGCGTGACTACCTCGCGCAGGTCCTTCCGGTCGCCGGAGACCGTCTCGACCATCACCGTCGGCACGACCTGCCCCTCGCCCAGCGGCTTGACGTGCGAGGCATGCTCCACCACGTGCCCCGCCCCGCGAGGCTCGCAACATTCCGGGGTCGTCTGGCAGCCCGCCATCGCAGACGCCCCCACCAGCAAGAGAATGCCCAACGCCGGCACGAACACTGCCTTCCACAACCATCTCGATCGTTTATCCATAAAGATCCGTCCTCTCCCATTACCCCGCGTGACATTGTAGTCAACGGCCGACGGGCGTGGCGCGTTCCGCGTGCGCGAATCCCTTGACACATTCGCCGTCGCGCCTATGCTTGTGAGGTTGCTATTTTCGCGGTACTCGTAAGCAGGAACACAACGGCCATGAAAAACAGGAATGTAACGGTCATCGGACTTCAGTGGGGCGATGAAGGTAAGGGCAAGATCGTGGACACCCTGGCGAAGGTTTCGCGATACGTCGCCCGCTATTGCGGAGGCGCCAACGCCGGGCACACCGTCCAGGTGGGCGACCAGAAGTACGCCCTGCACCTGATCCCGTGCGGGCTGCTGCATCAGGGCGTGACCAACGTGGTGGGCAACGGCGTCGCCTTTGACCCGGCCACCGCACTGGAGGAACTCGACGGCCTGGCCGAACGCGGCGTAACGCTCAACGAGGACAACTTCCTGATCGCGCGGACCGCCCATTGCGTCATGCCATGGCACAAGATGCAGGACCTTCTCTCCGAGAAGCGCCTTGCCGGCGGCAAGATCGGCACCACGGCGCGAGGCATCGGCCCGTGCTACGCCGACAAGGCCAACCGATCGACGGCCATCCGCGTTGCCGATCTGCTGGACGAGGCTGTTCTGGGTCAGAAGGTCCGGGCGATTGTGGAGATCAAGAACACCATATTTGCCGCGCTGTACGACAACCCCGAACCACTCGACGCCGAGGCGATCATCGCCGAGTATACCGCGTTGGGACAACGCCTGGCGCCGATGGTGGGCAACGCCTCGGCGACCCTGCGCCGGGCGATTGCCGACGGCGACCGCATCCTCTTCGAGGGCGGGCAGGGGTCCATGCTCGATATCGACCACGGGACCTTCCCCTTCGTGACCTCCTCGACGGTGACGGCGTGCGGGATTCCCACCGGAACGGGCGTGCCCCCCAAGGCCGTCGGAACGGTCGTGGGGCTCATCAAGGCCTACACCACCCGCGTCGGGGCCGGGCCCTTCCCCACTGAGCAGGACAATGACACGGGCGATTATCTCCGCGAACGTGGCCACGAGTACGGCACGACCACCGGCCGACCCCGCCGGTGTGGCTGGTTCGACGCCTTCGCCGTGCGGTATACCTCCGATCTATCGGGCGTGGATGAACTGGCGCTGTCGCTGCTGGATGTGCTGACAGGCCTGGACGAAATCAAGATCTGCACCGGCTACACCGTCGACGGTCAGCCGCTCGATGCGTTCGACCCGGCGTTGATGGACCGGGCCGAGTGCGTCTATGAGACGCTGCCAGGCTGGTCGGAAGACATCACCGGCTGCCGGGGGTACGACGAACTCCCCGCCGCCGCCCGCAACTACGTAGACCGCGTGGAAGAACTGGCCGGACGACGCATCGGGTTTATCAGCGTCGGTCCGGGCCGCGAGGCGACCATACCCTACAAGACGCAGATCGAAGGGCTGCAGTAATGGCCGATGTCTCGGACAGCGCGGTGTCCGCCGCCCGGGCACAACTCGGGTTGCCCGATGAGCAGATCCCCCGTCACGTGGCGATCATCATGGACGGAAACGGGCGATGGGCCACCGAAAAAGACCTGCCGCGTACCGAGGGACACCGCGAGGGCGGCAAGGTCGTCCGGCGGATCGTCACCGAAGCCGCCCGCCTCGGGCTCGACGCACTGACGCTGTACAGCTTCTCGATCGAGAACTGGAACCGCCCTGCCGAGGAAGTCAGCACGCTGATGCACCTCTACGCCCAGTACCTCGTGGAGGAACGCCCGACGATCATGGACCACAATATCCGCCTGCGACACCTGGGCATTCGCGACGGGCTGCCCGAGAGCGTCCTTCGCGAGTTGGACGAATCGGTCCGCGCCTCGTCGGGGAACACGGGCATGCATTTGTCTCTGGCACTGAACTACGGCGCCCGCGCCGAGATTACCCGCGCCGTTCGTCAACTGGCTCACCAGTCTGCCGCCGGCGGGCTGGACCCGGACGCCATCGACGAGCAACTGATTTCCTCGCATCTGGACACCGCCGGCGTGGTCGACCCGGACCTGGTCGTACGGACCTCCGGCGAACTTCGCGTGAGCAACTTCCTGCTCTGGCAGATCTCCTATGCCGAGTTCTACGTCACGGACGTCTATTGGCCTGACTTCACCGAGGCGGAGTTCCACAAGGCCATCCACGCCTTCGCTGGACGGAACCGGCGGTTCGGCGGACTGAACAAGACCCTATCCTGACCCATGGGCGACTGGACGACCGATGGCGTTTGAGCCCACCGCCAACATCGCGATTCCCGAACGCGAGATCGAGCTGAACTTCGTTCGTTCCGGCGGGCCGGGCGGCCAACACGTCAACAAGACCTCGACGGCCTGCCAGTTGCGCTTCGATGTGAGCAGTTCCCCCTCGCTGCCGCGAAATGTCAAAAAGCGTCTGCGGGAAATCGCCGGCAGCCGAATGACCCAGGACGGCGTGCTGGTGATCGACGCGCGGGAGCATCGATCGCAATCGCAAAACCGCGACGAGGCGCTGCAACGCCTGGCGACGCTCATCCGCCAGGCCGCCACACCCAGGAAACGTCGCCGCAAGACCAAACCCACCGCAGCCTCCAAACGCCGTCGCCTCCGCAAAAAGCGGCAACGCGGCGAACTCAAGAAGCTCCGCAAGAATCCCAAGCGGGAAAACGGGTGACGATTTTCCACGATCCGATCTGGGGGGAATCTGGGGCTGGCATTCGCCCGGGCTGGAGCTTTTAATGAGGGCATGAAGAATCGCATCGTATTCGGAACCATCATGATCGTCGCGACGGTGGCGTTGCTGTGGCTGGACTATCGCCTCCAGCAGCAGGAGATGCCCACCGTAACCATCCAACGCACCGTCACCTTGCAGGACCCCCTCACCGGGCAAGATGCGCAGCAGACGCTTTCATTCGCTCACGTCGTCACTGCCCTGCCGCTGGGCGTGGTCACGCTGCTGCTGGTGGGGGTGGGATATTTCGAGGTCGCCCGGATGATTCGCTCTGCCGGCACGGTCCCGCTGGGGGTCACCGGGCCGCTGGGGGCGTGTGTCCTGGCCACCTGCCCGGTCTGGCTGCAACTGGTTCCCGGGCTTCGGGTGGGGGACGGGTTGCTCTGGGTGCCGGCGGTGCTCCTGCCGGCGGTGTTCCTGGAACAGATGATCGTCGGGCGAACGCACGATGCGATTCGCCGGATCGGCTGTACGCTGCTGGCGATCGCCTACCTGGGCCTGGGCGGGGCGATGATCCTGACGGTCCGCATCAGCTTCGGCGTGCCCATGCTGGTGCTGTTCCTGGTGGCTGTGAAGTTCGCGGACATCGGGGCGTACTTCACCGGAAAGACGTGGGGCAAGCACAAGATGATCCCCTGGCTGAGCCCGGGCAAGAGCTGGGAAGGGCTCCTCGGCGGGCTGGTCGTCTCGGCGGTGGTGGCGACGGGCATCGTATGGGTGTTCGGGCCCGAACGCACTTTCGCCCTGTGGAAAGCCCCGCTCTTCGGGCTGAGCATGTGTCTGGCCGGGCAATTCGCGGACCTCTGCGAAAGCCTGCTCAAACGCTCCGCGGACATCAAGGACTCCGGCTCGCTGGTCCCCAACTTCGGCGGCGTGCTGGACATCATGGACTCCCCGCTGATCGCCGCGCCCATTGCGCTGGTCCTGCTGGCGATTTTCGCGTAACGCTCCGGCCGCCGGCGCGATGCGCAGGAGCTATTCCAGCGTCACGATGATCCGCGCCACCTGCCGATTGCGGACGGCGAGTGCGTCTTCGCCTCTCAGCGCGTCGGCTGGGACGGTTCGTCTCTCGCCCTCCCAGCCGACCAGTTCCATCGCGCCGACGGCTGGGGCGCCCGGCCCGAAGGTGCTCTTGCCCGAGGGGTTCACGTAGGTCACCAGCACGTCGCCCAGGAACATCGCACTGAAGTTGCCGCCCGGCAGATCGACGGTTCGCGTGTTGCCCTGCAGATCGGTGATCTCCACCGTCTCGGGCGTCTTGGTGAACAGCCAGTCGGCCAGGCGAGGCCGAAACCGCAACGTCAGCTCGCCGTCTTCCATGGCGAACGGTTGCGGCCCGAACGCGAGTATCAGCAGGATCTGGAGCACCTCTGCCGTCGTTCCGGACGATCGGGGCAGATACCCCCGGCCATGGACGCTCGACCGCGGATGCCGCGACGAGACGATGAACGAGGTGTTCTCGATCGGGCTTCTGCCGTAGCGTTCGACCGGCTGGAACGGAATGAAGCAGTTGCGGAAGTCCTCGTAGAACTCCTCGACGAGCCCGGCCTGCAGCGTCGAGAGCAGGTACTTGTGCTCCATGTGGAGAAAGACGTTCTCGTTCTCGAACCATCCCGCCGGCCAGGCCCAGATGCGCCCGGTCTCGGTGGACTCCCCTGCTACGCTGTCACCGACGATGTACATGCGGAGCTTTTCATCGAACAGCGGCCCGGTGCGCATGGCCCGCCACATCGCGCGGGCCTCGTCGGCGTCACCCCGGGTTCGAATCGCGTGGGTGGGCGCTTCGAGGAACAGCGGATATCGATGCGGGCTGAACCGCGTGATGCGCACCCGCTGAAAGCCGCGCTCGGTCCGAAGGGGCTCACCGGCGTCGTCGGTGAGGGGCTCCCACTCGTCCGCTTCGTGCGATACGTACGTCGTCGGCAACCCGTCGGGCGTGTCGAAGGCCTTCTCGACGGCAGCCGACACGCGACGCTCCACGGCGTCAAGGAAACGCTGCATCTGCTCCCAGGTCAGCTCGTCCGTCGCCCCGCTGAACCCCAAACGCGTGGCAGCGCGGTAGGCTTCCTTGGCGGCTGCGGTGCGGTCCCAGTAGGCAAACTCCTCGCCTTCCTCGAACGCCTCGCCCGCCTGCCGCACCGCGCGCATCAACTCGGCGATTTCCACCGGCAGCGGTTGGGCGTAGTCGTCGCCCAGCCCGATGGACACAGCCAGCTCGCGCAACAGGCGGAGGCCCCGCAACAGGTGGAACGTCTCGCTGGTGGACGCGCCGAACAGGCCGGGCAGCCCGTTGATGGAGTCGTGCCAGCCCGGCCGACCGCCGTCCATCTCCACGCCGATCCCGCTGGGCGATATGCTGGCGGCCTTGTTGGCCAGGAGGCAGAGGATCTTCTCCAGCAGGTTCGTGCGGTAGACCTCGCCGGTCCCGTTGAACGTCCGCACGCATCGGGCCAGCTCACTCCGGGCGGCGATGAGGGCAGCCTTCTCCTTATCCGGGGCGACGGAGTCCACGTGACGCACCTGCCCTCCGGCGTAGACGACGTACTTCTCATCGCGCGGGCGAACGCGAACGTCCGGGTCCCAGTAGGTCAGCGAGCGGTCGCCGATGAGCAGCTCCTCGGCCCGGTCGGGGTAGATCGCCAGGAATTGCTCGAGCTGGTCGAAGTTGTAGTACCAGTGGTCGCACCAGTAGCCGGCTTCGTACTCGGCTTCGGCGAGCTTCTCACTGAGCCCCAGCACGTCGTGCAGCAGGCCCATCGGGTCGGCCGGGGTGATGGACCGATCTTCCAGGAAGTCGAACAACTCACCCGGCGAGAACGGCTTCGCCAGGAACGCCGCCACTGCCTCGACGCGGTCGCCCGGGACGTGTCGCCCGAGCACCTCAACGAGCCGATCGGCCTGCACCACGTGGAACTGGGCGCCCTTCACGAGCATGGGGTTGAACCCATCGGGCTGGATGAGCTCGAAGAAGAACTTCACGTTCTCCCCGGCGACATCCGGGTTGAACCAGACGTCCGAGCGGCGGTTCTGGTTGACATCGCGAAACGCCCCGTTGCCCTGCGAGAAGAACGTCGGCGTCAGCAGGAAGTTATTGTAGTCGCGTTCGAGGTCGCCGTGCCGCCGCGAGTAGACGTGGAACACATGTCGCCCATCCTCGCCGGCGGGAAGAGACACCGGCAACCCGCCACGCAGGGCATTGTCCAGAAACGTCTGCGGGGCGTATTGGTTCAGGGCGGCGTCCGAACCGTGCAGGAAGAACCGGTGGCGGACTTTCTGCACCTCGCGGAGCGACTCGGCGGCCTTGGCGTCGAACCAGCCATCGGCCCGCATGGTCGCCGGCAGCGAGCGTGCCTGGTCGAGATCGCGCGCCTTGCCAATGGCGTAATGCAGCGTCCTCGCTTCGCCGGCGGGCAGCGTGAATGCATCCGCCACCATCGCGCACGGCGTGAGGCAGTGGGTCTCCTGGCGATCGGGCGAGGCGTCGATGGGCTCATCACCGGCCAGCCAGGCGTGAGGCCGGGCCAGGTCCAGCATCTCCCCGAAGATCGGCTTGGGGTCCACGATCGCCGGAAGCAGCTTGGTATCGCCCTCGGCGAAGGCGAAGAAGAAATGCCCCGCCTCGACGAACTCCGTCTCGGGCGTGTCGGACGGAAGGGCTTTGAGGTTCAGGAACGGCGCGCGGGCGTCGAGGTCCTGCACCCGCAGATAGGCCTCGGTGATGAACGGCAGGCGCTGGAGCAGGTCGGCCTCCACGTGATAGGGCACGATGGCGGCGGCCCCGTCGAGCCATTCCACCTCGGCCTGGGTCTCGGTGAGATTCGTCAGCGTCACCGTTCGCAGCAAGGCCGCGAAGGGCTCGTTGGCAACCGGCGTATAGGAGACCTCCACACGCAGGCCAAGCGTTTGGTTGGTCTCACGGAGTTTCAGCCCGTCGAAGGTGACGCGCAGTTCGTTGCTCACATCGTAGTGCGGCTGATGGGCCCGGAACGGCTCGTAGAAGCGGCGCTGCCCGTCCCGCGAGACCTTCAGAAACGTGCGGAACCCCTCGCTGCCGACCCGCCGGTGATGCAGGTTCGCCGACTGGAACTGCATGATCGCGTGGTCCTTGTCGCGCGTACCGAAGCAGGCCACCCCCTGGCCGCGATTGACGTAGAAGCACCACAGCGGGATGCCCCACAGCCCCGCCAACCCGGGCAGAAAGCTGCTGAAGGGGGCGGAGTGGTGATAGTTCTCGATGACGAACGTGCCGTCGGTCTCAAAGCGGTATGCGTCGTTTGACAAGATGCGTTCCTCCCTGCAAGAGGTGCGTACTCGCGGGTCCTGCTTACGAGCCGACCTTCGAGCAGTGTGCCCGGACACTCACGGTAAAATGATCTGCCGGTTGGCACTTCCGCGGATATCGCTCAGAAATCGCCGTATCCGGCAATCGTATCGCGATAGAAGTAGTAGCTGTCCTTCGGCACGCGGCGCTGGTCGACGTAGTCGCAGTAGACGATCCCGAAACGCTTGGTGTATCCCCACGCCCACTCGAAATTGTCGATGAAACTCCAGAGGAAATAGCCCCGCAGGTCCACGCCGTCGGCGATCGCATCGCGGCAGGCAGCCAGGTGGCCGCGGAGATACTCGATCCGCCCCGGGTCGTGGCAGCGCGTGCCGTCCTCGTTGAGCTCGTCGGGCATCGCGCAGCCGTTCTCGGTCACATACAGCGGGATCGGCCCGTACTCCTCGGTAATGCCCTTCAGCAGGCGGTAGAGCCCGCGCGGCACGATCGGCCAACCCATGTCCGTCTCGGGCTGATGATACGCCACCTGCCGCCACTTCTGGGGCTCGTTGTCGTCCCAGACAACCGGCTCCTCGAAGTACATGTTCACGCCGACAAAGTCGATCGGCGCCGCCATGATCTCCGCGTCCCCGTCCTGGATGGGCACCGTCACGCCGCGCGCGTCCAGCAATCGTTGCGGGTAAGGCCGACCGAACAGCGGGTTCATGAACATCCGCGTTTTGTGGTCTTTCGCCCGGTCGGCAGCTTCGATGTCTTTCGGGTCTCGCGTTGCCGGCCGCCAGGTCGCCAGGTCCAGCGTGGTCCCGATGGTCCCGTCGCCCCCGCCCTGCCGGTACGCCTGCACCGCCAGGCCGTGCCCGAGGTTGAGGTGATGCACCGCGCTGTAACCGTCCTGCATGTCGCATCGGCCCGGCGCGTGCCATCCCTGCCCGTAGCCGCCCATCGAACTGCAGTTGGGTTCGTTGAGCGTGATCCACATCTTCACCCGATCTCCCAAGGCGTCGAAGCACGTCCGGGCATACTCGGCGAAGCGATACGCGGTGTCCCGATTCGGCCAGCCGCCGGCGTCTTCCAACGCCTGGGGCAGGTCCCAGTGATACAACGTGGCCGCCGGGGTGATGCCCGCCTCCAGCAGCGTGTCCACCAGGCGATTGTAATAATCGAAGCCCTTGGGGTTCTGCTCGCCGGACCCGGTGGGGAACACCCTCGGCCAGGCGATCGAGAAGCGATACGCCCCCAGCCCGAGTTCCTTCATGAGCTGAACGTCCTCGGCGTAGCGATGGTACTGGTCGCAGGCGACGTCGCCGGTGTGGCCGTGGAGCACCCTGCCCGGCGTGCGGCAGAATGTATCCCAGATGCAAGGCCCCCGGCCGTCTTCCCAGGCGGCGCCTTCGACCTGGTAGCTCGCGGTGGCGGTGCCCCACAGAAAGTCCTCGGGAAAGCGGTTGTCGGACATCGGATGCTCCTCTCGGGTGCGTGGAATCAGGCCCGGCAGGATGGGCTCTGGCGGGCGAAAAGTCAAGCGGGTATAACGAACCCCGCGGATCTCAGAGCGTCTACTGTCCGGACGTCCGAATATGCAAGGGAGAGTCGAAATGACCAATGCCGCCCCCCGTCAACCGGCGCCGATCGTGCTTTGCCTCGCCCTGCTGCTGGCTGCGATGCCGACCATCGGCAGCGCCGCCGATGACGCAAACGCAACACGCCTCACCCCGCGGAAGATCGCCTCGGACCTGTCCAACTGGCGTATTCTGCCCGACTCGCGAATCCTGTTGCTGTCCGGCGACGACGGCCTGACGGCCCGCTACGTGGCCGACAAACCCGCCGACAGCAGGGAGATCAAACTCCGCGACGGCCTCGGCGACGCGGTTTCGCTGGGGGGATGTACCGTCGGATTCACACAGAAACGCGGCGGGTTCGACGTAGTCAACGTCAAGACAGATCAGCGGCGGACGGTCCTGCAGACCTCCGGACCCGTCGCGCCCCTGCCCCTGGACGCCAACACCGCCCTGCTCATCGAGAAACCGGTCCGACATGACCCGAACCAGCATACGCTCCGCGTGCATCGCCTCGACCTCGATACGCTTCGGACCAAGCCCCTCTGGAAGCGCCAAGGGGTCCAGGCCTTCAGCAGCGCCCAGCCAGTTGGCGACGACCCCAACCAGGTCCGGCTCTGGTTCTACCTCGCATCCGAAAAACCCCGGCCGGCCGAAGGCAGTACGCGGACCATCGTGTTCAGAAACAACCCGGTCACCCAGGCGACCCTCAACATCAAGACAGGCCACGCCCGCGAGAGCACGCTCAGTTCCGCCGAGGCAAGGAGGAACGGACTCACCAACGCATCGGGTCGCGTCCGGAGCAGGTCGCACCAGGCAAGGCAAGGCCGATTCCGCTCGCCCGACGGCAAGGCGACCGTGACCATCGAGGGCAAACGCCTCACGCTCACCCGCCGAGGCAGCAGCGCCGACCTCTTCGGCGGCCGATACGAAACAAAGGTCTATCCCTCGTCCGACTCCGCCAAGCCGCGTCGGCTGGCCATCGTCAAGACCGCCGACGAAAAACGCGAACTGATCGTGATGGACCTCAAAACGCTCGACAAGACGAAACTGGCGACCTTCACCGAACTCGACAGCGTCAAGGGCTGGTCGCCCAGCGGACGGTTCCTGGTGGCTGAGCAGTACTCCCCGACCAACCTCGACGATCACGGCCACCTGGTGGCCTACGAGCCGGCCAAGTGGCGGAAGGTGAGCATCTTCCCCCAGGAGGATCAGAAGTACATCACGCTGCTGGGGTTCGTCCCCGTCGGCTGGGCAGTGGTCGCCGGCGACACGATGATCGAAGACGCCATCCGCAAAACGCGTCTCAGCGTGGTGGACCTGGCCAACCCGAAACGCCGTTACACCGTGGCGCAGGGCAGGCTGTTTCGCGTGACCGCCATTGGCGATGAGCTGATCTTCTCGGACTTCGACGGCGAGCACTACACGCTCTACCGCGCAGCCATGCCCGAAAGGAAGAAGACAACCCCCCGCCGCGACGGAAACGACTGACGCGCCGCTTGCCGGCGCGCTTGAAAGGAACCCACATGGAACTGCAGCTCAGCACGGGCGGGACGATTGACCACCCCACCCCCGAACAGATAGACCACGCCATCCGTTCACTGCCCGGCGGCGACGATTCGTTCGCGATCCTGGCTGCCAACGAGATGACGTACGTCCAGGCGGCCGGGCCCGATGCCGACGGGCTGTTCGACCTGGAGCACCAGTTGGACGGGCTGGAGTATCACTACCAGGCCATGGAGCCCGTCGGCACGGAGGAGGTCATCATCGCGATGCAGGCCTTCGCTGCGGGCGACGAGACCTGGAAGCAGGCCTTCCAGTGGCAGCGGCAACAACTGCCAACCAACGGCGGCGGCTGCGCGGGGATGCTCCTCCTTCTTGCCGTGGCAGCCGTCGCTTTGGCGATCCTTCTG
>JBKHCL010000140.1:0-6876 GCA_046541875.1 Phycisphaerae bacterium
TGCCGTTGAGCGTCGCGGCGTTGTTGGCGTCGGTATCGTTCGGGTCGCCGGCGGGCGTTTTGCCCCAGGGGCCAAAGTAGTATGCCCCCCCAGCGATGAGCACGAGGATGACCAGCATCACCCAGCCGCGGGATTTCTTGCGTCGTCTTGCCATGTAGCTTTCTCCGTGGGTATTGCCGTCCCGTCGGGACGTGGGAATCCATTCAGTGTAACGAATCGTGTACGTTCAACGAAACCGAATGATCTCGGTATCGGTCGCAAGCAGATCCAACGGCTGATCGTGCGCCTCGCGGGGCAGTTCGTCGACCACCTGCAGCGAGAAGCCGATCCCGCAGGCGGCCGATCTGTCCGCCCGTTCGGCCAGGAAGCGGTCGTAAAAGCCCCCGCCCCGCCCGAGGCGATGGCCCGCCCGGTCGAACGCAAGGGCCGGGACCACGATCAGGTCGATCCGGTCGATCGCCCAGGGCCTGCCCTCGCGCGGCTCGCGAATGCCGTACGACCCGGGTTGCAACTCGTGCTCGCCCTCGATGCGGATTGCGTGCATCACGCCGGCCTGCGACGGGCTCACCCGCGGGACCAGCACGTTCTGGCCGTGGTCCCACGCAGCCCGCACCGCCGGGAGGCAATCCAGCTCGCCGGGAATGGGAACGTAGAGCATGATCGACTCTGCCGAGGCGAACTCCGGCAGGGCGGCGAGATTTTCGCAAGCCCGTTGGGACTGCTCAGCCGCCTCGACCGGGGATAGCGCCGCCAGGGCAGCCTTCATGTCTTTCCGCAGAGACTTCTTCACAGACCGGTTCCTCTCTTGCGTTCCTCTGGGTTTGTCGGCGTTTCGGGGCCGAAAACATTACATCGGTGATCGAGCAGGAGCGTCGATCGACCGCTGGGCGGGGTTGTGCTGGTCCGGCCGGGCCCGCCGGCGAGGATCGGTTACGTTTCGTCGTGTCCGTCTGCCTCGGCCCGGAGCTTCCGGGCCCATTCGAGGTAGGCGGCGATGTGCTTTTCGTACCCGCGATCGGTGGGGGTGTAGTAGGTCTTCTCCACGCCGAGGTAGTCCTGGTCGGGGCTGATTCCGCCCTCGTAGGAGTGCGAGTACTGATAGCCTTCCGAGGCGCCCTCGTCGGCCTTCATGCGGGGGTGGGGAGCATTGCGCAGGTGCAGGGGGACGGGCACGGTGCGCTGGTTGCGCACGTCGTCCAGGGCGGCGTCGATGGCCAGGTACGACGCATTGCTCTTGGGCGCGGTAGCCATGTACACCACCGCCTGGGCGAGGGTGATGCGACATTCGGGCATGCCCACCCGCTCGACGATGTCATAGGCAGCGGCCGCCACCTGGATGGCCTTGGGGTCGGCGTTGCCGACGTCCTCGCTGGCGAGAATCGCCACCCGACGGGCGACAAATCGCGGGTCCTCGCCTGCCTCCAGCATGCGGGCCAACCAGTAGATCGCCGCGTCCGGGTCGGATCCTCGCATGGACTTGATCAACGCGCTGGCGGCGTCGTAATGTTGGTCGCCGGCGCGGTCGTAGCGGATTACCTTCGTCTGGATGGACTCCTGGGCGACGGTCAGGTCGAAGACGATTTCCTTCCCGCCGGCCTGGGAGAGCACGCCGATTTCCAGCGCGGTCAGCGCCCGCCGCACGTCGCCGTCGGACGTCTCGGCCAGGTGCTCGAGGGCCTCGTCGGTCGCCCGGACGGGAAACCCACCCAGCCCGCGATCTTCATCCCGGATCGCCCGGTGCAGCAGTTCCACGATCTGCTCGGAGCTGAGCGGCTCGAAGCGGAACACGGTGGATCGGCTCAGCAGGGGAGTATTGACCGTGAAGTAGGGGTTCTCGGTCGTCGCGCCGATCAGCACGATGGTCCCGTTCTCCACGTCGTCGAGCAGCACGTCCTGCTGCGAGCGGTTGAAGCGGTGCAACTCGTCGATGAACAACACGGTCCGGCGGTCGGCGGAAGAGAGCACCGAGCGGGCGCGGGCGGCGATCTCGCGGACCTCCTTCACCGAGGCAGACGCGCCGTTGAGCGTGTGGAAGGCGCATTCCCACTCCCCGGCGATGGCGTGGGCCAGCGTCGTCTTGCCGCATCCCGGCGGGCCGTGGAATACCAGGCTCGTCAGTCGCCCGGCGTCCAGCATGCGTCGCAGCAGCTTGCCCTCGCCGAGAAAGTGCTCCTGGCCGACGATTTCATCCACGGTCCGCGGCCTCATGCGAACGGCCAGGGGCGCATTGCGTGCGACGGCGGCGTTTTCGGCTTCATCAAAGAGGTCCATGGGGGAATTCTACCGGGTCGTGGCGGGCGTGTCGACTTCGCTGCCGCCGTGGGCGGCGGGCGGTGGGCGCGCTTTGTGGGGCTCTTGTGAATCTCGCACACGTTGGCAGCATTGTCCCCGCGGGGAACTTGACCCTGACCGGTCGAGCGAGAATAATGGTCTGTCACGTTTGACTCGAACGAACTCGAAAGGGAGACACCCTTCATGGCTGATCTGAACATCGACGCACTGCTGGACAAGGCAGAGCAGGGAATTCGCTCGTATCTGGATACCGCGTTGGCCGAGGAACGCATCGACCGTCAGCTCTACGAGGTGGCCAACAAGCAGGCCTTCGAGAACCTCCAGCACTGGTTGAGGAGCGAGGAGATCGACCGCCTCAGCGACCACGCAAAGGAAGGCATCGCCGCGGCCATCGAAGCCGAGCAGTGGGAAGCACTGGTCAACGCGTTTCGCCAGTCGCTGCGGTTCGGGACGGGGGGCATTCGCGGGATGATGGCCTTCGACCGCGAGAGCATCGTCAAGATGAAGGAAGGCGGGCTGGACGTGCCCATTCTCAAGGGCCCCAACACGCTGAACGACCTGGTGCTCCTGCGGACCTCTGCCGGCGTGGCGAAGTTCGGCCGGCAGCGCACGCCCCCGCTCAAGAGCATCGTCATCGGCTACGACAGCCGAGTGCGGGGACACGACCTGGCGAAGATCGTCGCGCAGCTGTTCCTGGCGTACGACTACACGGTGTACTTCTTCGACGCTCCGTGCCCCTACCCGGAGGTGACTTTCGCCATCCCGAACATCAAGGCGGACATGGGCATTCTGATCTCCGCGAGTCACAACGATTATCGCTACAACGGCTATAAGCTCTCGTGCGCGAACGGCTCGCAGTTCGACCCCGAGGAGCGCGACCGGATGTACAACGAGTTCATCGTGAACTCGACGTTCGCGGATGTGAAGCTTACCTCCTTCGCCGAGGCCGCCCCGGACAAGCTGCACTTCCTGGGCAGCGAGTCGCCCCGGGACGACTATGACTACGCCGGCAAGGCCGACAATCTCATCGACATGCACAGGCGGCACATCGAGCATGCCCAGAGCTTCCTGATGATGGACGACCTCGCCGAGACGCAGAAGAAGGATCCGCTGGAAATCGCCTTCTGCGCGTATCACGGTGCCGGCCGGCTTGCGGTTCCTCGGGTCCTGGAAGAAGTCGGCTTCGAGGCGCCCGACGCCATTCACGAGGACGGGCTGAATGATCTCAACGGGCTGTTCCCGTCGTTCTGCTCGGACCCGGGCAAGGAGCAGCAGCCCGACCCGGGCGATAAGCGGGCGGCCAAGACGGCCGTCGAGGCCTTCATCAAAGAGTACGGCCGGGAGAAGTGGGACGCCACCGACCTGCTGATCGGGACCGACCCGGACGCCGACCGTTGCGGAATCACCATCAAAGTACCCGCCGAGCAGCGGGATATCTTCGGCGACAAGGACTGGATGCTCCTGCCGGCCGACGAGGCCTGGAGCGTGCTGCTGTGGTATCGCCTGCAGCAGGAAGTCAGCAAGCACGGGTCGGTCCAGGACGCCGAGAAGAAGTTCATCGTCCTTTCGCACACCACGGCCGACACCACCGCCCGCCTGGCGAAGAAGTACGGACTCGGGGTGGTCAAGACGTGGGTGGGTTTTGCCGCGCTGGCTGCCTCCACGCGGATGGTGTGGGACGGCCAGACCGACCAACTCGTGAAACTCACCGACGGGCGAGACGGCGAGAACTACGAGGACCTCTGCCACCCGATCGTCTGCGATACCGAGAAGATGGAAGGCCAACCGCGTTCGATCAACATGGCCGCCATGGAACAGAGCAACGGGTTCTCGCTGTTGGGCGGCCCGCCGAAGGATGAGCGTTCGCTGGGTGAGGGCGGACACGTCCGCGACAAGGACGGCATGTTGGCGGCGCTGCTGATGGCCGAGGTCGCCGCCTGGGCCAAGGATAACGGCAAGACGATGATGCAGATCCTCGATGAGGAGATCTACCTGGATCCGGATGTCGGGCTGTTCGTGAACTTCTACGAGCCCGATCCGTTGGACGGGGAGTATCCCGGCATCGAGGGCGACCGCACGAAGAAGGCGGTCCTCCGACGGGCGCTGGGCTTCTTCCAACTGGCGCTGGCGGGCGACCTGGAAATCGGCGGGCGCAAGGTGCTGTCAGCCACGATGTATCGCACCGGCAAATACGACGCCCTCTACCCGGCGACGTGGGACTTCGTCTTCCCGGATGAGGGGATCCGCTTTTTCTTCGATGAGGAGAAGCTCGAACACCTCACGATCCGTCCGTCGGGCACGGGCAACAGCCTGCGGTTCCACATCCAACTGCACACCACCCCGGCCGGCAAGGATGAACTCATCGCCGATAAGCGACGCCTTGCCGCCATGGGACAGACGATGATGGACGACCTCCGCGAGAAGCTCAAAGCGCCGCGGTAGGCGCCCCGACGGAAAGGCTGAATGGACCGGTATCTGGACATCGCCGAACCGATCGTCCGTCGCGCCGGCGAGCGGGCGGCCGAGATGGCTGCCTCGTCGGAGGTGCGCCGTGAAAAGGTCGGTCGAGACATCGTCACCGACGGCGATTTGGCCGTCGAGGAAGAGGTCATAAGCGCCCTGCGCGCGGAATTCCCCGGCCACGGGTTCTACTCCGAGGAGCGCCCGCCGGAGAACGAGCAGGCCGAGTACGTCTGGGTGCTGGACCCCATCGACGGGACCAAGCATTACGCCCGCCACCTGCCTTATTGGTCGGTCTCGTTGGGGCTGGAGCGGCGCGGTACGCCCATCGCCGGGCTGGTGTACGCCCCGGAGCTGAATCGCATGTTCTCGGCTGCCTCGGGCGAGGGAGCTTTCTGCAACGCCCAGCCGATCCGGTGCAGCGATGGTGTGGACCTGGCCGACGCATTTCTCTGCGCCGAGATCCCCCACGCCGAGTCAGACCCGGACCACCGTCGATGGGCGATGGACACGTTGCGAAAGCTCATGGAGCGGTGCCTGCGGGTTCGCATCATCGGGGCCGGCGCATTGGGGTTGTGCTTCACCGCTGCCGGCGGGTTCGACGCGTATGTGAACCTCGGGTCGAGCTTCAAGAAGGTGGACTTCTCCGCCGGGCAGGCGATCCTCGCCGAATCCGGTGGTGTCTTTGAACTGCGTGAGAACACGGTTCTCGCCGGTCCGCCGGGCCTGGTCGAGACGCTCCGGGGCGCGTTGGCCGAATAGCCCCGCCTCAGCCGCTGCGCCGGCGGAACTCCGTGGGCGTGCAGCCGAACTCTCTGCCGAAGGCCCGCAGAAAGCTTCGCACGTCGCCAAAGCCGCACCGTCGGCTCACTTCCCGCGTGGGCAGGCGGGTCTGGGCGAGAAGCTGCTCGGCCCGGGCGAACTGCACGCGGCGGATTTCCTGGTGGGGCGAGTGCCCCAGTTGGGCCCGCATCTGCCGTTCAAGCGTGCGGCGGGGGATGCCGGTGATTTCCACCACGTCGTTGACGTCGATCGGGTCGCAGGCGTGCTCGCGGATGTGGCAAAGCGCCCGCTCCAGCAGGGGGTCTTTGACGGCTACGGTGGCGGTGGACTCCCGCGTGACCAGGCGCGAGGGCGGAACCAGGAGGGACTCCTCCGGTGGGGTGGCCCCGTCGATCATCGCGGTGAGCAGTTCGGCGGCCCGGTAGCCCACCTCCTCGCCGGCTGTGTCCACGCTGGAGAGCGGAACGTCGGCCAACTCGCAGACCAACTCGGTGTTGTCCACGCCGATGACGGCGACGTCCTCGGGCACGCGCAGGGCGAGCGACCGGGCGGCATGCACCACGCGAAGGGCCTCGAAGTCCGTTCCCGCCAGCACACCCAGCGGGCGGGGTAAGCTCTCCAGCCATCGGGCGATCTCCTCGCCGCGGAGTGTCTCGGCGCAGACCGGGGCCAATCCTTCCGCCTGCAGCCTGTCGACGAACCCCGCCCCGCGCAGGCGGCTGTACCATGTGGATACCCCGGTGTAGGCCAGGTGCTTAAAACCCAGATGGATGAAGTGCTCTGCAGCCAACTGTCCGACGGCGTAGTTGTCGGGGATGACGCGGGGAATCGGGCGACCCTGTTCCGGCAGGCGGGCGGAGACGTTCACCGCCGGGAGGTTGTGGTCCAGAACGAGTTGCTCCGATTTCTCGGTCGGCAGGAAGCCGATCACCCCGGCGAAGGACCGGTCTCTCGCGCCCAGCACGTTGGCGAGCCCGTCAGGATCAGTCCGCATCAGCAGCGAATCGAAACGTCCCTGCTCCTGGAGAAGGCGATGGGCACCACGGGCGGCCCGCATCGGGTGCTGGTGTGTGGTCCAGAGCATCAGCAGGATGGTCTTTCGCGGCGGGGGCGTCATGGACAGACCTTTCGTTTCCGATCGGAGCAGGAGGAACAAAGCATATCAACGCGCGGCAAAAAATGCCACGCGAATCTGCGCAAAATGCCACTGGTCACATTCGCGAAACGTGTTATGCTTTACGTCGTGGCGGAACGATCCGCACTCATTTCTACAGAAGACAGAAGAAGGGAGCAGAACAATGAAGGGTATGGGAAGAATGAGTATGGTCTTGCTTGGCTTGG
>JBKHCL010000141.1:0-6836 GCA_046541875.1 Phycisphaerae bacterium
CCGAAAGCCTACCCGGCTGCGGATGGGAACCAGCGAGCCCACAGGTCCGGCAGGAGGAGAGTTACCGGCTCGATGTACG
The DNA here is from genome assembly GCA_046541875.1 of Phycisphaerae bacterium. Taxonomy (GTDB): domain Bacteria; phylum Planctomycetota; class Phycisphaerae; order SM23-33; family SM23-33; genus CAZFPT01. The sequence goes on from JBKHCL010000141.1 coordinate 80, forward strand.
TGACCAACGCCAGTGCGACGAGCATGGCGACGTAGAACGGCAGCATCGGACGGATCATCCGCGTGAGGGGCACCTTCGAGAGCCCGCACCCCACAAACAGGCAGTTGCCCACCGGCGGCGTGCACAGCCCGATGCAGAGGTTCGTCAGCAGAATGATGCCGAAATGCACCGGATGCACGCCGTATTCCACCGCCACCGGCAGGAACAGCGGCGTGAAGATCAGCACCGCCGGCGTCATGTCCAGGAACGTCCCGAACACCAGCAGCACGACGTTGAGCACCAGCAGGAAGACGATGCGATTGTCCGTGACGGCCTCGCAGAGCTCCAGGAGCTGACGGTCGATTCCCTGGTTGATGAAGACGAACTTCATGGCGTTGCTCGCCGCGATCAGGAAGAACACCACGCCGGTGGTGACGACGGCTTCGCGAAGGATGACGGGTACTTTGCCGGCGGGAAGCTCGCGGTAGATGAGCACTCCGACGATCAGGGCGCAGACCACCGCCACCGCTGCGCTGTCGGCGGCCGTCATGAACCCGAAAAGGATTCCGCCGAGGATGATCACCAGCACCACCAGCGCCAGAACGGACCGTTTCAACGCGCGCCCGACCGCCCGGAGTCCGTCCCACGAACCCTTCGGGTAGCCCCGCCGCCACGCCAGCAGACCGGTCGCCGCCATCAGCATCACCCCGATGAGCACACCCGGGACCAGCCCGGCCAGGAACATCGAGCTGATCCCCAGCGAGAGGTTCTCATACGCCCCGGGCGGAGCCGCCATCCCGCCGGCGACCACGGCAAAGAGGATCATCACGTTCGAGGGCGGAATGATCAGCCCGATGGTGGAGCTGGAAACCGTGACGGCTGTGGCGAACTCCGTGTCGTACCCTTCCTCTTCCATGATGGGGATGAGGATCGACCCGATCGACGAGACATCCGCCACCGCCGACCCCGAGACGCCCCCGAAGAACATGCTCGCCATGACATTGACGTAGCCGGTGCCGCCGCGGACCCAGCCGATGACACTGTGCGAGAGGTCGATCAGGCGGCGGGCGATGCCCCCCTGCCCCATGATGCGCCCGGCGAGGATGAAAAACGGGATCGCGATCAGCGCGATCTTGCTGACCCCGCCGGTCATGTCGGTCAGCAGACCGTAGAGCGTCTTGGACCCGAACGGGTCGGGAATCGCAGCGTAGCCGACGAAGCTGGCGATGGCGATCGCGAAGGCCACGGGCATGCGAACCAGCAGCAGCACGAGGAAGACGATCGCCATCCACGCAAAGGGGCTCACAGATCACCCTCCCCGACGGTCGCTCCCGGTGCGGTTGAGGCATCCGTGGCGGCGGGGACGTCGTCGAGCGGTGATGTTTCGCTCTCGCGTGGGGACAGGAGCTTCTCGACGGCGAATACAGTGAACAGCACGCCGGCCAACGGATAGCAGAGATAGAACGGCCAACGCGGAATCGCCAGGGAGTCCAGTCGACCTCCGTCGGCAGCGCTGGCCTGGACGTACGCCCATCCGCAGATGGCGAAGTACACCCCGAACAGACCGATCAGCACCCAGTCGATCGCCTCGACGGCCCGTCGCAGTCGCAGGGGGAACAGGCGAGTCAGCGCATCGACGCCCTGGTGAGCGCCGGCCCGCAGCGCGAGGGCAGCCCCGAGCGTGGCCAGATGGATCAGCCCAAGCTGAGCGATTTCTTCCAGCCAGAGAACCTGCCCGCGCCAGCCGGCGGCGTTCTGCACGGCGCTGTAGGTGAGCATTCCGACCATACACACCAGAATGGCGGCCGCGATGATCTCGATCGTCCGGGCGACCCAGCCGGCCAGGCGATGGAGCACACGACCCGGCTTCGAGATCGGCTCACCCCGGCGGCTCATTTCACCTCGCGCAGGCGACGGACCCATTTCTTTTTCCAGTCGGGCAGTTTCTGGTACACCTCCTCGACGGCCCGCTGGAACGGCTCGACCGTGTCAGGCTCGGTGAAGGTCACACCCTTGTCCTGGAGCTTCTTCTTGAGCTCGGCGGTGGTCCGGTCCCAGAGGGTGAACTGGTAGTCGGCCGACTCATCGGCGGCGGTCTGCAGGGCGTCCTGCTCCTCGGGGCTCAGCGACCGCCAGGCCTTGAGATTCATCACCAGAACGTCCGGCGCCCGGGAATGCCCATCCGCGTAGAAATGGGAACAACTGCGATAGTGCTCCTCGGTCTCGTAGCTGGGGATGTTGTTCTCGGCGGCCGTCACGAGCTGACCCTTCTCCAGGGCCTGGGTGAGCTCCGCGCCAAACGGAATGCTCACCGGAACCGCCCCCAGCGCCCGCATGGTGGCGATCATCGTCGGGCTGTTCTGCACGCGGATTTTGAGCCCCTGCAGGTCACCGATACCCTCGATGGGCCGGCGGGCGTAAAAGCTCCGCGCCCCGGCGTCGTAGTAGACCAGGCCCTTGAGCCCCTGCTCCTGAAGCTTGTCGAGAATCTCCCGGGCGGGTTGGCTTCGCAGGGCCTTTTCGTAGTGTTCCTCGCCGCGGAACAGCCACGGCAGCGTGAATACGCCCATCGCCGGCGTGACGGATTCCAGGGCGTTAGAGGACACCTTGGTCATCTGGATCTGCCCGGACTGGACCTTCTCGATAAGTTCCTTCTCCGCGCCAAGCTGGGCGGAGTGACGGATGTCGATGGTGAGTTTCCCGTCGGTGCGGCCGTTCACCAACTCGGCCATCCGAACCATCGCCTTGTGTACGGGGTGGCGGTCGGTCAGCACGTGGGCGAGTTTGATTTCCCTGCCTTGGTCGCCGCCTCCCTCACAACCCACCATCAGCACAGCCGAGAGTGTCGAAAGCAGAAGAATCGCCGGTAAGGGTAAGCGCATCATGTTGGATCTCCTCTGGTTGTGTACTGCCCCGCCCGCGAAAGCCTGCCGGGGGAGCGTCGATCGGGCGGATTATAGGGGACGCATGTTACGTTCTGCAAGCACTCTCAAACGTCGGAGCGGTTGCATGAGTCCTGCCCGCCCGATAGAATGCGGGCTCTGATAATCCCGCGATTCATCAACGCAAGGAGACAACGTGTTCGAGCACTTTACCGACCATGCCCGCCGGGCCCTGCAGTTGGAGGGCATGGAAGCCAATCGCATGCATCATTCGTACCTCGGGACCGAGCACTTGCTGCTGGGCCTGCTGCGGGAACCGGAAGGTCACGGCCATCGGGCGATGGAGGCCCTCGGGTTGGACCTGCGTCGTGTGCGGTCGGCCGTCAAGAAGGTCGCCCAGAAGGGCCCGGACACCGAGGTTCCGGACGGCATACACCTGACCGAGCATTTCAAGAACGTCATGCAGCTCGCCGTTGAGGAAGCCCGCGCGCTGAACTCCAGCGAAGTCGGCACCGAGCACCTCATGCTCGCCCTGCTCCAGGAGAGCGACGGAGTGGCCATCAAGGCGCTGGAACGCCTGAAGGTCAAAACCCAGGACGTCCGCGACCAGATCATCCGCATGCTGGAAGAAGAGGGCGCCGCCGCCTGAGTACGCCGCCCCCACAGAAGCCCCCCACGCAGGATTCTTCATGAGCGACAAACCGAACGTGCTGGTCATCATGGCCGACCAGCTCCGCGCCGACGCGCTGGGCTGTTACGGCAATGAGGTCTGTCGGACGCCGAATATCGACGCCCTGGCCCGAAGCGGGGTGTTGTTCGAGAACTCTTTCACGCCCAACCCCATCTGTGTGCCCGCTCGGGCGAGCATCACCACGGGCAACTACTCCCACCGCGCCACCGGCTGCAAGGAGAACAGCGGCTGCATTCACGACGATCAGCCCAAGCTCGCGGAGCACTTCAACCGGTTCGGCTATCGCAGCTACGCCATGGGCAAGCTCCACTACGTGCCCTACGCATCGCCCGATCAGCCACGCCTGGTACACGGGTTCGACGTCTGGGACTCCTGCGAGAGCGGGCGTATTCTGCAACAGTACGATTACGCCGGCCGCCGGCGAGGGGTGGAGGACTACTTCGACTACCTCCACGATGTGGGGTGGCATGGCTTTACGCGTGCCCACGGAATCGGCAACAACGACGTGCGTCCCTGCCCCTCGCCGCTGCCCGAAGAGCACCAGGTCGACGCCTGGGTCGCCAGCCGAACCCTCACCCGCCTGCGGGAACACCACGCCGCCACGCCCGATCGGCCGTTCCTGGCATTCTGCAGCTTCCCCAAACCCCACTCGCCCTACGACCCGCCGGCTCGGCTGGCGCAGATGTACGACCCGCGCGACGTGCCCGCCCCCTTCGGCGACGCCGAGATGCTCGCCACGCGCAATCCGACCATCGAGCACATTCGTCAGACCCACGCGATCAAGCAGCTCAGCCCCGAGGCCATCCGCGTAATCCGGGCGTACTACTACGGGCTGGTGACGTTCCAGGACGAGCAGGTCGGGCGCGTTCTGGCGGGCCTGGAGGAGATGGGCCTGTCCGAGAATACCATCGTCGTGTACATCGCCGACCACGGCGACCTGCTGGGCGATTTCGGCGGGTTCTTCAAGTGCAACTTCCTGGAAGGGTCGCTCCGCGTGCCGATCATCCTGCGGGCGCCGGGCCTGCCCGCCGGTCAGCGCCGCGGTCAACTGGCCGGGTTGCAGGACATCCTGCCGACGCTGGCGACGCTCACCGGCTGTGAGCTGGACCAGGACGTGGATGGAATGGACATGACCCCCTGGGCGAGCGACGCCGAAACCGCCGGCCGGGAGCTGTACTACGCCCAGTGCCACGAGAGCCCGCGACAGGCAGCGATGGTTACCGACGGGCGTTGGAAGTACTGCCGACAGGAAACCGGCGGCGTCGAAGAACTCTACGACCTCCAGGAAGACCCGCACGAGCTGAACAATCTCGCCCTGGCCGACCGAATGGACCCGACCCTCGCCGAGTGGCGAGCCCGCCTCATCGCCGAGGCCAAACGCTACGGCGACACCGCCCTGCTGAGTGAGGATGAATCCCAGTTGCGCACCAGCCCGCTGGACCGGCAGGCCATCCGCAAAGCCGGCATCGGGGGCATGGGCTGGCGGTGGTACTGACCCCACCCCCTTTTCCGCTCACCGCGGCGGGGTGAGCTGCCGACATAGGAAACGGACCAACTCGCGGACGAGAGGCAGGGATGAATTCGCAGATCACCGAAACCGTCGGATTCCTCAGCCGATGGGCGCTGCTTGCGCTGGCGGCGGGGATGCTGCTGCTGACGGCCGCCCTGATGGGCTCGACCGTCGCAGAGCTTGGCGACGGGCCCCGACTGAAGCTGGTAGTGCCCGACGCCCTGGCCAGCCAGGACCTCCGCTGGGCCGTTCGCGGGCGGGCCATTCCCCGCGTCAAGTCGCAGGCCATCCGCGGAATCGTCTCGGACAGGCAGGGACGTCTGCAGGTAACCTGGAGCAGCGCGGACGGCTACTGCTACCTGGGCGGCAAGGCCGTTGACATCGGTGTGACCCGGCGAGAGTATCCCCCCCTGCCGTTCGGCCGACTGGCACTGACCTCCGCGAGTCCGCAGGTGCGTACCATCCCCCCCGATGCGCCCATCACGCTGGTGGACACACGTCTGCTGGGCGACTCGCCCGAGGACATCCGCCAAGGCGCGGAGCGATGGAACGATCTGTTCGCCGGTCGGACGACGTTGGGGTACGTTTTCCTCGGCGGGTTGGACGCCTACAACGCCACCCGCCGAGCCCTGCGCGAGGCCAGTGACGCTCCGTTGCTGATGAACGTCCGATCGCCGGGGGAATGGAAGGCGGGCTTCTCCTACGTCCTGAAGTACGTGCGGCGGACGCCCCGCAGCCGCGTTCGCGTAATCACCGCCGATGCGGGCGTGGCGATGTGGGCCGCCAGGCAGGGCTGTCGCGTGCACATGATCGGGCCGTCGGGATCGATCGTCTCTCCGCCGAAGAACCTCCTCCTGCATTCCGATATGCAAATGTTTGGAGAATCCTTGGCTGAGGGGGCGATGAATCATTAGGATGGCGGGGCAACGAATCGCGACTTCAACCCCCGGGGAGACACGCATGAGCGCAGCGACACGGAGGTCCATCTTCACGCTCGGTCTGATCGCCACAGCCGCGGCGGCCGTCGGATGTCAGCAAACGCCGGTCGAGACGTATCTCGACCTGCCCCAGCCACAGTTTGCCCACCACACCCTCGCGCCCGACAACGAGCCGGTCGTGCTGCCCTCCGCCGTCGAACCGGTGGCCAACCAGGAGGCGACCCGTTCGGCGATGGGGCACCCGGAGTGGCGGGCGAAAGGTCCTCAGCGCAAGTGGACCTACATCGTCATACACCACAGCGCGACCACCTGCGGGAACGCGAAGACCTTCGACCGGGCCCACCGCGGGCGAGGCTGGGACGAGCTGGGCTACCACTTCGTGCTGTGCAACGGAAACGGTGGAGCCGACGGATTGGTCCAGGTCGGCAGCCGATGGCGGAAACAGAAGTGGGGCGCTCACTGCGGCGGCACGCCGGACAACGAATACAACAACCACGGAATCGGGATCTGCCTGGTGGGCACCTTCACCGACAAGCTCCCCTCTCGCAAACAGCTCGCTGCGCTGGACGAACTGGTGACCCACCTGGCGGCGAAGTACGACATTCCCGCCCGCAACATCATCGGGCATCGCGACGCGCCGAACACCGCCACTTCCTGCCCCGGCGGCGCGCTGAAGCAGTACATCGTCCGCACGCTTCGGGCGAAAGTCTCGGGCACGGGCGTGGCCTCGTCAAACTGACGCCCGACTCGCGCCACT
>JBKHCL010000142.1:0-6769 GCA_046541875.1 Phycisphaerae bacterium
AAGGGTGCCCACCTTCTGGCTCGCCGAGCGGGCGATTCCACAGACGCGCCCGCAAGCAAGTTGCGGGCCCTACGGCCTGACGAACGTCCATCCGGTCTGCGACGCGCTGAACGATCTGTCGGCAGCCTTGGGCACGCTGCGGGAGTTGATCCACTCCGGCAACGCCGAGGCGATCGAGTCGCTCCTGGAACGCGGGCAGCGACGCAAGCGTAAGTTCGCCGAAGACGGCTCTGCTGCGGAGTGAGCGTCTTACTGCCCGCTGGCCGGGCCTGATGGGCTCAGAGCGCCTCGATGCGGGCGCGGAGTGTCTCGGCCGACATCCCGGCCACTCGGAACTCTTTGATCGGGCTGGTTTGGCCGGCGACGATTTCGACGTCCTTTCGGCCGACCCTCAGGGCCTTGGCAAGGATCCGGGCGATGGCGGCGTTGGCTTTGCCTTTTTCGGGCGGGGAGGCTGTGGTGACTTTCAGCGTCTCCCCGAGCTGGCCGGCGACTTTGTCGCGTGAGGCGTTGGGAACCGCCTTGACCGCGAGGATCGCCCCGCCGGGACAGGATCGGATCCGGAGGGACTCAGCGCGGCTCATTGGGGTCGGATCTGTTGCGGCGGTGACGTCTGCGGAGCTCGGCGATCACATCCATCAGCTGCGCGTGGAGAATGCGGCGTCCCAGCACGAGCGAAGCGCCCCGGAGCTTGTCGGCCCGGCGGAGGTAAATGACCGATTCGCCCAGCCACGGGAGGCGAATGTTGAGTTTGCGGACCTCGGCGATTCGCTGGTCCAGGTCGGCGGCTACGTCCGCCTGATCGAACTCGCCGCGGGCATACGCCCGTTCGCGCCGGGGCGATACGAGGAACACCCAGTTGTGCCGGCGATGCATTTGGCGAGCTGTCTCGAGTGGATAGTTGGGGTCCTTCGCGCCGGGCGGGAACGCGCCGGTGCGTTTCTTGTGGGCGATGACGGCCTCGGCGAGGAAGTCGCTCCAAGCCCGCGCGAGTACGAGGCTCTGGATGCGGGCCGGCTCGTTGGCGTCGGAGGGTTGCGCGTCGTTCGGGTCGGCGGCGGTATTGGCGTCGACAGGGCGGGGGGCGTTTGGGGGCGTCTTCCCGCAGCCTCCCACCAGCAGGAGGGCAACGAGCAGCAGGATGGCAGCCGACGGTTTCATGGGGTTCCTAGTCTACCGAGGCATCGAGCATGCCCTTTTCCCTGGCGTACTCGAAGATACCGCCGGCCGCCACGATCGGGCCCACGTCGCCGAGGGGTTTCAGCGCGTAGGTCTTGCCGGTGGTCACGTTGGTGATTCCAATGCCGTGCGGGTCGACCTCGACCTCGTCGCCGGTGGAGAAGGCCCCTTCGATCGACTCGTCTGCCTCCAGCGGGGTGAGGTAGCCGCCGTTGACGCTGTTGCGGTAGAAGATGCGGGCGAAGCTCTCGGCGATGACCATCCGGCAGCCGGCTTCGCAAATCGCCAGCGGCGCGTGCTCGCGTGACGACCCACAGCCGAAGTTGCGCCCGCCGATGATGACGGCGTAGTCGGTGGTGAACTCGTCCTCCGCGACGAAGGGGACGTTGCCTTGCGGCAGGCCTGACTGGTCGGCCGGCACGCCATTCATGGCGTATCGCCCGAAGAACTTGCGTTCTTCCGGATCGGCTGGGTTGTAGCTGAGAAACTCGGCGGGGATGATCTGGTCGGTGTCGATGTTATTGCCCACCACGAAAACTTTGCCTCGCGTCACACACATCGTCGGATTCCTTTATGTTGCGGTTGAGGGTGCATTGTAGCGACGCACTCCCCGCGATGCCAGAGGCCTCCGGCGGGGCGAACTCAGAGCTTTGAAAGCGGCGGTCGTTTGGTGCTGGGCCCGTATCGGCCTTTCTTCTGCGGCTCGGGGGCGAAGCGCGACGCGATCGCGCGGTAGGTGTGCTGCTGGAAGGCGCCCCCACTGAGAGCCAACGCCAATGCCATGGTGAAGTACAGCAGCGTCCCCCACCAGGGCAGGTCGCCGACGGGATCCACGCCCCGGGCGACCAGCACGAAGACAGACCCCACCAGCCCGAGCCCGCCGACCAGGGCGGTCACGGCGATCACCACCACCCGCGTGTAGATCAGCACGAGAATGCCCAGGAGGAGTCCTGCGAGAATGCCCAGTATCCTGCCGGCCGCCGGGGAGTCCCACTGCCACATCGCCAGCGTCCACACCAGCCCCCACGCCGCCCCGCCGACCGTCAGGCTCGTCACGAGACGGTAGAGGAACCACGCCGCCAACGCCAGCAGAACGGCACACGTCAGACCGGCCACGATGACGTCCCCCCGGGTGGGGTTGGCCCGGAGGTAGTGGATCAGCACCGTCGAGCCCAGCGCCCATCCCGCCAGGGCCCCCTGCACCAGCAGCGAGAGGCGAAACAGGACATACCCGAAAAAGCAATGGGCCAGGAACACGAATATGAACAACGCCACCATGCCCGCATGCATGGTGGTAAGCAACTGATCGATCTGTTCGGGCTGATACTGTGCCAACATGGTCACGGCCGGGGCGCTGGTGCAATCGGTCCGGGTATCGTCGTTGGGAAGCCTCGGCCTGTCAAGCGCGAAGGGAGAGGATACACACTGCCGGGCTGCTCGGTTCGTCCGGTCAAGGGGGGTCGAAACGGTACGAGCCCGGGTGCCCACGAAACGGGCGAATTGCGCGCATAAAAGAGGCGATGCCAGGTGGAGGGAGACCTTGGCATCGCCATTATTGCCGCAACCTCGATGCAGGCGGAGGGAGACCTACATCGTTCAGGATGCAGCGGACAACTTACTGCAATATAACTCGGAACTTACCAATTTCAATCTTTAAAGGATTATCACATTCAAACCCAAAAAAATCGGAAAGTGACCCAGGACAGACGCCCGCATATCGGGATGTCCGCACGTCAGGGCGGCTTCCCAGGTCGATCGACCGGCAGCGGCCGGGGTGTTCCGTTCGCAGTATTATATGCGCCTCATCACATACGTAAGCCGATTGTTCGCCTGTTTTGAGAGAATCAGCTGCAACCCAGCGACGAGCCGCAGTTGTAGCACTTGTAGCAGTTGCCGTTGCGGACGGTGATGGACCCGCAAATATCGCAGGCGGGGGCGTCTTCCTGGTAGTGTGAGAACTGGTCATCCACGCGTGTAACGCGTCGCGTCCGGGTGGCCGACGGGGTGGATTTCGCTCCGCCGGTGGGCGATTTTCCTCCACCGCCGGTGGTGGGCGTTCCGCCGGAGGAGGCTGCGGGTGGATTGGTCTTTTTGTCCCGGGAGGCGGCGTTGCCTACGTACAGCCCCGGAAAAATCGCACCGAAGGGCCCCTTACCTTCCCTGGCGGGCGCCCCTTCGGCGCTTTGCGGTTCCGAGCTTCGGCCATCCTTGCCTGCCTCGGACGCTGCTTTGCTGGTGCCCCCGCGATTGGGCATGTTGGCCTTGCGGTACTCCTCAAGGAACGTCATGCCCATGTAGCGGAAGACGTAATCGACGATACTCTTGGCGAACGGGATATCCCGGTTCGACGTCATGCCGCTCGGCTCGAACCGCTGGTGGGAGAACTTCTTGACCAGTTGATCGAGCGGAACGCCGTACTGCAGACACAGCGAGATCGCGGTGGCGAAGGCGTCCATCATGCCCCCGACGGTGGATCCTTCCTTGGCCATCGTGATGAACAGCTCGCCGGGGTGGCCGTCTTCGTAGAGTCCGATATTGAGATAGCCCTCGTGACCGGCGACGTCGAATTTGTGCGTCAGCGACGGACGGGTCGCCGGCAGGCGGTGACGGTGTGGCTCGCGGCGGGCGGCTTCGAGCTGTTCGGCGGAGATCGCTTCGATTTCGGCGGCGGCCTGCTGCTTCATCGAGACATTCATCGGCTGGGTGCGCTTCGAGCCATCTCGGTAGATCGCCACCGCCTTGAGCCCCAGCTTCCAGGAATCGATGTAGACCTGCATGATCTCGTCGATCGTCGCCTCGGTGGGCATGTTGACGGTCTTGGAGATCGCCCCGGAGAGGAACGGCTGGGCGGCTCCCATCATGCGGATGTGACCCATGTAGTGGATGGATCGGCTGCCTTGGGCGGGCTTGAAAGCGCAATCGAAGACGGCCAGGTGTTCGTCCTTGAGCCCCGGCGCGCCTTCGATCATATCGTTCTCGTCGACGTACTCGATGATCTGGGAGATCTCGTCCCTGGAATATCCCAGACGCTCCAACGCCAACGGAACGGTGCGATTGACAATTTTCAGCATGCCGCCACCGGCGAGCTGCTTGTATTTGACCAGTGCGATGTCCGGCTCGATACCGGTCGTGTCGCAGTCCATCATGAACCCGATGGTGCCCGTGGGCGCCAGCACGCTCACCTGGGCGTTGCGGTAGCCCATTGTCTCACCGGCAGCGAGCGCCTGGTCCCAGCTGCGGCGGGCGGCGGTGACCAACTCGGCGGGGCAGTCCTTCTCGGCGATGCCCTCGACCGCGCCGCGGTGCATCTTGATGACCCGCAGCATATCGTCGCGGTTCTTGTAATATTCCGGGAACGTCCCCAGCCGCGATGCCAGCTCCGCGGAGGTCTCGTAGGCGGCGCCGGTCATGATCGCCGTGATCGCACCGGCCGTCGCCCGGCCACCCTCGCTGTCGTACGGCCAACCCAGGGACATGATCAGCGCCCCGAGGTTCGCATAGCCCAGCCCCAGCGGCCGGAAGTTGTGGCTGTTGCGGCAGATCCGCTCGCCCGGATAGCTCGCCCGATCGATGAGGATCTCTTGGGCGATAATGAACGTGCGGACCGCGGCGCGGAAGCGGTCCACGTCGAACGAGCCATCCTGCCGGCGGAACTTCATGAGGTTCAGGCTCGCCAGGTTGCAGGCCGAGTCGTTCACGAACATGTATTCGCTGCACGGGTTGGACGCGTTGATCGGCCCGCTCTGCGGGCAGGTGTGCCACTTGTTGATCGTCGTGTGGTACTGCACGCCCGGGTCGCCGCAGACGTGCGTACCCTCGGCGATGTCGTGCATGAGTTCGCGGGCCTTGTACTTCTCCAGGGGCTCACCGCTGGTGACGGCGTAGGTCTGCCAGTCGTCGTCGTCCATGACCGCCTGCATGAATTCCTCGGTCACGCGGACCGAGAGGTTGGCGTTCTGGAACATCACCGACGCGTAGGCGTCGCCGTTGAACGAGCCGTCATAGCCCTGCTCGATCAGCGCCCAGGCCTTCCGCTCTTCGTCGGTCTTGCAGTTGACGAATTCCTTGATATCCGGATGGTCCACGCGGAGCGACTGCATTTTGGCGGCCCGGCGCGTCTTGCCGCCCGAACGGACCACGGCGGCGACCTGGTCGAAAATGCGCATGAAGCTGATCGGCCCGGACGGCGTTCCGCCACCCGAGAGCTTCTCGCGGCTGGAACGGAGCGTGGAGAGGTCGCTGCCGGTACCCGAGCCGAACTTGAACAGACGGGCTTCGTCGGCGGCCAGTCGCATGATGTCTTCCATCGTGTCGTCGACCGACTGGATAAAGCACGCCGAGGCCTGGGGATACTCGTAGGTGTTCTCGGTGGGGACCGGTTCGTTCCTGTCGTAATCCCAGTGATGCCCTGCGGCAGAGCCATCCACGCCGCGGACGTGGTGGAGCCCGACGTTGAACCACACCGGCGAATTGAACGAGCCGAACTGGTTGACCGTCAGGAAAGTCAGGTCGTCATAGAACCGCTCGGCGTCGGCGTCCGAGGCGAATACGCCGTCCTCCCGCCCCCAATCGGCGATGGTCCGCGTCACCCGGTGGATCAGGTCGCGAACGGAAGACTCGCGATGATCTTTCTTCTTGGCGTCGCCATAGAAGTACTTGCTGACCACCACGTTCGTCGCCAGCTGAGACCAGTCGGATGGCACCTCGACGTCGGGCTGCTCGAAAATCGTCTCGCCCTTGTCGTCGGAGATCTTCGCCGACCGCTTCTCCCAGGTCACCTGCTCGAAGGGACTCTCATTGTCCGCCGAGAAAGTCCGCTCGAACGGAAGACCCTCCGGAGAAGGCCCGTACTCAAAGGATTCTTCAGAATGATTGGCCGACATATCCATCTCCCACATGCCCAAACTGCCCTGCTGACGAACGCTGAAAAATGACGTGCGCAGGCTCGGGTCGATTTTCAGGCAATTTCCGTTATTGCGAAATTACTCGCGGCCACACCCAGCCGCCCCGTACTGCGAAAGGATCCTGCCAGAGCACAGGCGGCGGGCTCGACCCGCTTTCCTACGATACTCCATAGCATAAGCCCAACATATGGTGCCTGCAAGACCCTAGTCTTCAAAATATAGTAATATTCCTGCAAATCGTTGCCGGATCTCACCTTCACGCAATTGCAAAACCGTTGTCAACACATTCCAACACGCACCGCCCAGGCTTACGGAACAGGTATTTGACCTATCTGCCGGGAAAATATGCGGTTGTGAACAACCGGAGGAAAAGCTGTGAGAACCTGTTGGCATTGCCGCCCTACAGCGGCGTCTTCGAGCTTCCAGGCCGGCCGATCGTCTCGATTTCACCGACGACCCTTGCCCGACGAGGCCTTCCTCCGTGACCAGTATAGCCAACCAATCGCGCCGCACCAACGTACCGTCGCGGGCACACGCCCCGTCTTGAGGCCCATGGTTTATCCTGAATTCTCCGCCCCACCGGCGTGTTCCCACGCCGGTGCGTTCACGTGCCACGAAAAACCCTCCGAGCAAGCCCCCACCGTCAGGTGGGGGATAGAACGCATCCCGTAGCACGGCCTTCCAGG
>JBKHCL010000143.1:0-6759 GCA_046541875.1 Phycisphaerae bacterium
CAGCACGAACTGGCGGCGTCATTCGGTTTCGGGGTTCCACAATCGCTCATTTCGATTCTCCTAGAAGTTCCCAAAGATTATGCCGGAGATCGTGGCCATCACGACCACCAGCGAGCAGAATACGACTGTCTTTTGCGTGCCCATGATGCTGCGGATGACCAGCATGTTGGGAAGGCTCAATGCCGGGCCGGCCAGCAGCAGCGCCAAGGCCGGTCCCTTGCCCATACCCGCACCGATGAGGCCCTGGAGGATCGGCACTTCAGTCAGCGTGGCGAAGTACATGAACGCGCCGAAAATGCTGGCGAAGAAGTTCGTCCACACCGGCCAGATTGCCTGGACCATGCTCTCGAAGCCTCCGCCGCCCCAGCCGGTGATAGCCAGCATCGCATCGGGACTGTCGCCCACGAGCATCTCGACATACTTGCTCGGGATCAGGCCCGGATGACCCGGACGGCCGAGGAGGAACCCCGCGATCAGCACGCCGAAGAACAGCAGCGGCAGGATCTGCTTGGCGAAGATCCATGTAGCGCTGAACCACTCCTCGCCCTCGCCCTTGCTGGTCTCCAGAACCACCGACAGGCCCACCACCGCCGCCGAGAACGGCAACAGGACCCACAGGCCCTGCGTGGGTAACGCAACAGCCAGAATGACCGGGGGAATCGCCGCCAGGATCACCTTCCACCAGGCGACGGAGAGCCAGAAGATCAGCACCATCGCGAAACCAACGCCGAAGACAGCCGTGATGAGCCACTTGTTCTGCCACACCCCCGACCAGAACCCCGGGGCCGGTTCACGATTCTCCAGAAAACGCCTGGCCGGGACTTCCAGGTCCTGCGAACCGTCCGCCGGTGCGCCTTCCGGCCTCAGGGTGAAGGTGGCGTCCGGCTGATGCGGATCGAACGGGGCCTCGGCGACGTCAACGCGAACGGCTTGGCCGCCGGGCTGGTGGTAGTCCCACGTGCCGGGCGTGCCCCAGTTGGCGAACACCAGCACGCCGACCATCACGAAGAAAAACACCCCGTTCTTCCACAACGGCCGGGAGACCTCCGGCTCGGGCATACCGAGTTGACCATTGGCCTTCTCCAACTCTTCCTTGCGGTAGATGAAGTGCATGATCAGGCCGATGACCACGCTGAAGCCGACCGCACCGACTGCACGGGCAATGCCGAGTTCGGGGCCCAGGATGCGGGCGGTGAGGATGATCGCCAGGACGTTGATGGCCGGGCCGGAATAGAGGAAGGCGGTGGCAGGACCCAGGCCGGCACCCATCCGCCAGATGCCCGCGAACAGCGGCAGCACGGTGCAGGAACAGACCGCCAGGATCGACCCCGACACGCTGGCCACGCCATAGGCGAGAACCTTGTTGGCCTTGGCCCCGAGGTATTTCATCACCGACGCCTGACTGATGAACACGCCGATGGCCCCGGCGATGAAGAAGGCCGGGATCAGGCACAGCAGCACGTGCTCCCGCGCGTACCACTTGGCCAGGTGCAACGCCTCCATGATGCCGCCGTTGAACCGCTCCCAGCCCACCGGCAGCCAGAAGAACAGCAGGAACACCGCGACGATCCACAGCAGCTTTTTCCACTCGGTTTTCCAGTCCGCCATGTTTCGGTTTTCTCCTGATGAGTTCGTTACTGAATACTCACGCTATGACGAAAAAAACTCTACCTGAGGCTCCCGAGAATCTCGCTGGTTTCCCGGGCCCGTTCCTTGAGAACACTTGTCACGCAGTCGGTGATGTTCAGAATGCACGGCGTCCGCAGAGAGTACATCATCTTCAGGCCGGCCTTGCGCTGGCTGACCAGCCCGGCGTTGAGCATCACCGAGAGATGCCGCGATACATTCGACCGATTCGCCTCGACGTGCTCGGCAATATCGCAGACGCACTGCTCGCCGTCCCTGAGATAGTCCAGAATCGCCAGACGAATCTCGTGCCCAGCGGCCGCAATCACTTGCGCCATCAGCTTGTACATCCTCTTCTGGTCGGCATCCATCAACGCTTCTCCTTGTTGAGTGCGTGACTGTACACTCACATTAGCATAAAGAACCGGCATTCTGCAAGGGTTCGCGGGAAAATTTGCCGGTCATCGCTCGCCGGCCAAGTCGGCTGAAGGGCTGGATTCCCGGCCCTTCAAAGGCTGCCATGGTCTGGAATATGTCCGCGCCCCCGCCCGAGTTCAGGTCCAGGGGCGTGAAGCCGATCATTGCAGTGATCATGGTCATCCGCCGGGGCGCAGGCGAATCTTCGCGGCCTGGAGGACGGCATCACGGCCGGGAGTTTGACGCTGTTGCGTTGCACCGTCGGGACGATGAACGCGAAGACCGGCACGGCGAGAATCAACTGCCCGTCCGGTCAGTCTACTCGGCACGAAGGGCGGTGATCGGGTCGAGTTGGGCGGCGCGCTGAGCCGGGTGAAGACCGAATAGAACGCCCAGACCGACCGAAAAGCCGAAGGCCACGATGACTGCCGGCCAGGAGATGACGACGCTCCAGTAGCCCAGTTCAGCCACGATCAAGGCCACCGCCACGCCAACGGCCAGACCGACAAGCCCGCCCGCTCCGCTCAGCAGGCCGGACTCCACGAGAAACTGCGTACGGATATCACTCCGGGTCGCCCCGACGGCCCGTCGCAGGCCGATCTCAGGGATCCGCTCGCTCACGGTCATGAGCATCACGGCCAGGATGCCCACGCCGCCAACCAGCAGCGAGATGGTCGCAACACCGCCGATCAACAGTGTCATGGATTCGGCGGCGGCCCGTTCCGTCTCCAACAGCGTCGCTTGGTTCTGGATGGTGAAGTCATCGGGCTCGTCGCCAAGGCGGTGTCGCCTGCGAAGAACCCGGCGGATCTCTTCTTCGGCCTGGACGAGCAGGTCGGAACTCCTGGCCCGAACGAAGATCTCATCGACATGGGAAACGTTGAGCAGACGTCTCATGGCTGTGGGCAGCGGCACGTAAACCAGATCGTCCTGGTCCACGCCACCGGCATCCACTCCCTTGGATTCGGTGACACCGATCACCTCGAAAGGTATGCGGTTCACGCGGATGCGGAGGCCAACGGCTTTCGCATCGCCGAAGAGGTTGTGGGCCACGGTCGGCCCGAGGACGGCCACGCGCTGTCGGCCCCGCGCTTCCTGCTCGTTGAAGGTCCGCCCTTCGGCAATCCGGACGTTGCGGATGGCCAGTGCGTCGGCATCCACACCGAGGACGGTGGTGGTGGCCGTCTCGGATTCCCACCGCACAGTGAGTTTCTTCTCCGCGGCGGCGGCGGCTTTCGCCACCGATGGGCAATTCAGAGCGATGGCTTCGGCGTCTTCCGGTTCGAGCGTTGTCACCGTGGCCATCTGCCGTTGTCGCCCGGCGATCAGGCGCGTCTGGCCGGCGTTGACGACGATGAGGTTGGTCCCCATCTGTCGGACGCGCTGGACGATATCGCGTTCCGCACCTCGACCGGCCGAGACAGTCAGAACAACTGCAGCCACACCGATGACCACCCCCAGGACGCTCAGCAGTGTCCGCAATCGATGGCTTGTCAGCAATTCCCACGACAGCAGCAGGTTTCGCGATAATCTCATCCCAACGCCTCGACCGGGTCGAGCTGGGCGGCTCTGCGCGCCGGCTGAATGCCGAAGAAGGTGCCCACAACCACTGCCGCGCCGGCCGCCAGGGCAATGGCCTCCCAGGAGATGACCAGCGGCATGGGCGTGAACCGGGGCAGTATGGTGCACAACCCCCAACCGACCAGCACACCGAGGACCATGCCCAGCAACGTGACCGTCAACGACTCGGCGAGGAACTGGGTGAAAACGTCGCGACGGCTGGCTCCGATTGCCCGGCGCAGACCAATCTCCCTTGTTCGCTCCTTGACCGAAATCAGAAGAATGTTCATCAACACCACGCCCCCGACCAGCAGGCTCAGCCCGGCCAACACCGTCAGCAAGGTGGACAACGTACGAGACGACCCCGCCGCGAACTTCGCAAGTTTCTCGGCGGTCATGATCCGGAAGTCATCCTCGTCGGGCGGGTTGATGTGATGACGCTTTCGCAGGAGCTTCTGGATGGCTGTAGCTTGTTCCTTCAGGCGGGACGGGTCTGTGCTGATGACACGGATGGCTCCGAGGTGGTCCACATTCATCACGCGGCGCATGGCCGTGGTCAACGGCAGGAGCACGCGGTTGTCGAAATCGCCTCCCATGGGGCTGGCACCGCGCTTCTTCAGCACGCCCTTGACCCGAAGCCGCACGCGGTTGATGTAGATATGCTGCCCGATGGGGTCTTCCTGCCCGAACAACTCACGCCGAACCGTCTCGCCGAGCACGCAGACACGGGCCTGGGTGGCGACGTCATCGGCGGTGATGCCCTCGCCGGCCGTGGTGTACCAGCGCCACGCATCGTGCCAGTTCGACTCGACGCCCCAGACGATACCTTGATGCTGTTGGCCTTCTCGTTTGAGGTTCATGCGGAAATTCCACGCCATCGGAGAGACCGCCCGGACACCCGGGATCTCACGACGAATGGCCTCGGCGTCCGCGAGAGTGAGCGTGGTGGTTGACATGTCCGGGCCGGGTCGCTTGCCTCCACCGGCAGCAATCATCATCGCGTCCGGACCGAAGTTCCGGATGCGTTTCATGATCTTCCGCTCGGCTCCTTTGCCCATGGCCATCACGACCGTCAGGGCGGCGACGCCCACGAGCGTACCGGCCATCATCAGAACCGTCCTAAGTTTATGGGACGCCAAGGCCTCGATGCCGACACCGGCGATTCGTAGCGTTCTCATGCCTCCACCTCCTGTTTGAGCTGCTCAAGCTCCGCCCCGGCGCTGCGGGGCTGATCGACTCGCCGGTCCTCCGCTACTTGACCGTCCGCCAGAACGATGACCCGGTCGGCGTGTTCGGCCACGTCTTGGTCGTGGGTGACCACGAGGATGGTTCGGCCCTGTTCATGCAATCGCTTGAAGACGTCCAGCACCTCAAGTCCGCTGCGGCGATCGAGGTTGCCCGTCGGTTCATCGGCGAGGATCAGTTCCGGGTCGTTGATCAGGGCCCGGGCAATGGCGACACGCTGCTGCTGACCGCCGGACAGCTCATTGGGTCGATAGTCGACACGATCAACCAGGCCGACGGTCGCAAGGGCCTGCTGGGCCCGCTCGTCGGCATCATCAGGGTACTTGTCGGCATAGATCAGCGGTAACAGGACGTTCTTGCGGGCGCTGGTTCGCTCCAGCAGATGGAACTGCTGGAAGACGAAACCAAGCTTCCTGTTGCGAAGATGCGACAGTTCCTCATCGCCCAACTCGGTCGCGTCCGTTCCGTCGAGCAGATACCGTCCATCGCTGGCCCGATCCAACAGGCCGAGCACGTTCATCAGCGTGCTCTTGCCCGTGCCTGACGTGCCCATGATGGCGACGTACTCGCCGCCTTCGATGGTGAACGAGACGCCCTTCAATACAGGCGTTACCGCCGCACCCTTACCGTACGTTTTCGTAATATCACTGAGTTCGATCACAGGTCACTCTCCCGTTGCCCGGCCGAGGCCGGTGGTTCCAGGAACACGGTCTGTCCCTCGGAAAGTCCTTCAAGTATCTGTACCCACCGCCCCTCGCGCCGGCCGACTGTGACTTCATGGGCCTTCGGACCATCCAGGGTCTGCAGGTAAACGATGTTGCGCCCGCGCTGACGCTGAAGCGCGCCGGAAGGAATGACAATCGCATCCGGCTGGGTTTGGAGAAACAGGGTCACGTTGGTGGTCATGTCCGGACGAAGCAGGTTCTCGTAATCGCTGGTAATCGTCACCACCACGTCGTAGTTGACCACGTTTTCCTGGATGACGGCCTTGGGATAGATCGCGCTGACGCGCCCTTTGAATTCGCGGTCGGTAAAGGTATCGACGGTGAACATGGCTTCCTGACCGGGTTCCACCTTGCCGATGTCCACCTCGTCCACGAAGGTGTCCACCTGAAGGCGCTTGAGGTCGATGATGGTGACGAAGGTCGGCGCGTTGAGCCCGGCCGCCACGGTTTCTCCCTCCTGGGTGGAAACCGAAGCGATCACGCCGTTGATCGGTGCGGTGATCGTCGCGTAGGAAAGCTGAACCTTCGCATCGGCAAGGATGGCGCTCGCTCGGTCGACCTCCGCCCGAGCCTGCTTGAGATCTTCGCGGTAGCCTTCCTTCGCCAACGTCAGAGTCTCGCCGGCGGCGGCCAATCGGGCCTGGCTGACGGCAAGTTGCTCGCTGGCTCGGTCGCGGGCCTGCTGCGATGTGAAGTCCTGCTTTAGAAGCTCCTCCTGCCGGGAGAGATCCTTTTCATGCAACTCGACGCTGGCCTGCCACTGATCGATTTCGGCGCGGGCCTTGTCGATCTCGCGGGGGCGCAACATCTTGACCGCCGACAGCCGGGCCTCGGCAAGTCGCAGCTCGGCCTCGCGCTGGCGGACCTTCGCCTCCAGGTCGGTCTTCTCGATCTCGGCGATGACCTGGCCCTTGCGGACCACGTCGCCGATGTTGGCGTGCAGCCGCTCGACCTTGCCGCTCATCCGCGCGCCGACGCGGACCTCTGCCCCCACCTGCGGCTTGACCTCACCGGTGGCCAGCACAGTGGACGACAGGTCGCGCCGGACGACGCGGGCAGTTGCCGGTCCGTTGCTCGTGGACTCGTCGTCGCGACCATATTGCCACCACGCCCCGATGCCGGCCATGATTGCCAGCACCGCCACGATCAGCAGGATTCGTTTCGTCTTCTTCTTCAAGGTCATTCA